>JBBTZY010000100.1:0-2462 GCA_038061115.1 Patescibacteria group bacterium
TAATATTCAGATTCGTGTAACTAGTGAAAATTTAGAAAAATTTAAACAAGTGCTTTTGTATGTATTGGGGAAAGTGGGTGGTAAGCCGAATGTTGGTGAAACAGTGCTTCATAAATTACTTTACTTTATTGATTTTGATTACTACGAAAAGTTTGAGGAAAATTTAATGGGTGCAACTTATATTAAGAATCATCACGGCCCAACTTCAGTGGAATTGAAAGATGTTGTGGCGGATATGCAAAACCAAGGCGAAATCGAGGCAATTAAAAGTCCATATTTTAAGTATGAACAAAAAAAATATTTACCACGTATACGCCCTAATTTAGAAAAATTTTCGGCACGTGAAATAGAGCATATTGATGAAGTATTAGCGAGATTGGCAGATAAAAATGCTAAAGAAATAGAAAACTACTCACACGGAGATATTCCATGGAAAATAGCTAAGGATGGTCAGCCACTTTCTTACGAGAGTGTATTTTATCGTGATGAGAGATATTCAGTAAAAAATTATGATGATGAGCTTTAATGAATTACCCGAATTTACAAAAGAATTTATACGGCTTGAAAAAAAATACAGATCATTATCAGAAGACCTAAATCAATTCAAGTGCGTTATTGAGGTTGTTCCATTAGGGAATAGTAAACATTTTAATATTATCACCAAAAATAATCAGTGTGTTATTTTAAAAGCACGCTTATTTTGTAGATATTTAAAAGGGTCTTCATTACGAATAATTTATGCTTATGATGAAAAACATTTTGCAATTACATTTATAGAAATATATTCAAAAAGTGATAAAGTTAACGAAGATTTTGAACGGATTAGAGAATATTTAAAGTTTTTAGTTTAATCGTTTGTTTATACTATTAGTTTTTATTTTGACTATAGGGTTAAGGTTGAATGGTACAGGTATGACAACACAATATAACAATTAAAAACACCGCTTTTTATGCGGTGTTTAAGTTTAAGTAATTTATTCTTTTACTTCTTCCACTTTTTCTTCAACTTTAGTTTTAACTGCTTCAACCGTTTCAGTTTTTTCATCTTCTACCCTCTCTTCTACTTTAGTTTTCTTTTTCTTACTTGCCCCACTATCATCATCTTTCTTATCCTTACTTTTTTCTTCGGATTTTTTACTTGGTTCTTTTAAGGATAATCCTAAGCGGTGTTCACCTGGATCCATAGAAATAATTCTAAATTCTCGCACCTCACCCACTTTAACAATCTCTGAGGCATCTTGCACTGATTTGTCGGCTAATTCAGAAACGTGAGCTAGGCCATGAATTTCATTATCTAGTTCCACAAAAGCACCAAATGGATTTACCTTAATAACTTTACCAGTTAATTTATCACCGATTTTATATTTCTCACCCACTATTTTCCATGGGTCGTCTTGCAAGCGGCGAAGTGATAAAGAAATTTTAGAGCCATCAATATTAATAATTTTAGCTTTTACTTTATCACCAGTTTTTACCACGTCGCGCGGGTTTTCAATTCTTTGCCAAGCCAGTTCGGAAATATGGACCAATCCCTCTAAGCCCTCACCAAATTCTACGAAGCAACCAAAATCTACTACACCAGAAATTTTTCCTTCAATCGCATCACCCACATGATATAAATCAAGTTTGCCTTTTTGCTGTTCTTCCCAAGCGGCGCGTTCGGAAACAATTAACTTTTCATTTTCTTCGTCAACTGTCATTACTTTGGCCTCCATAGTTTGGCCGGCAAAACGTTTGAGAATTTCTAAGATTCGTGATTTGTCGCCACCTTCTACTCTTGGATAATGCTCAACTGTAAGTTGAGATACTGGCAGGAAGCCCGGAATTTCACCTAGCTTAACCATTAATCCACCTTTATTAGCATCAACTACTTTAACACTTATAATTTCGCCACTCTTTTTAAGAGCGTTTAATTTATCCCAGGCCTTTTGATGTCCAGCTTCACGGAAAGAAAGTTCTATTTCGCCATTTTCATTTTCTAATTCTAAAACCGTGGCTGTAACCTTATCACCAACTTTAAGCGTATTGAATTCACCTGATTCATCAGATAATTCTCGGCCCCGTACTACGCCACAGGTAAAACCCGGCACATCAAGGCGCACTTCGCGTTTACCAATGGAAATAACCACAGCTTCTACTAATCCGCCCACTTGAGGAACTTTCGCACCTTCACTGGATTCAATTATTTCGTCCATTGCATGCGGAGTGGTAGTTTGTAATTTAGCTTTTGACATACAAATATAAATTTTCGTTTTAAATACGAAAAAAAATCTTAACCTAATCTGGCATATTTGGCCACACTAGGCCTTGGGAAGGTTGCCAAATAAATGGTTTTCGCCAAGACAAATAAAATTTACTTTTGATAAGCTAGGGTTAGCTTATTATCACTTGACAAATTTGTCAAGTGGGCGCTTTAGCTCATTGAAACTGCAACCGTAGTACTAGCGGTTAGCTCATAAATA
>JBBTZY010000101.1:0-2412 GCA_038061115.1 Patescibacteria group bacterium
GTAGTTGACATGTTAGATTTTTCTGGCCAGTAAAATTTTTATTTGCTAATTAAAATTAATATTTTATATTTAAAAAAATTATAGAAACTAATATAAATTAAGAAATTATGAAAATAAATATGGATCAGAAGATAATTTTATCAGAATTTTACAGCAATTTTGCCATTGTTTGGTTGGCAGCTGGATTTGTAGGCCCGATTTTTTCTCCGATTGAAAATAGATTTATATTTGTAGTAAGATTGATATTATCATTGATATTTGCTCGAATGTCATTACAAGTTGCAATAAATAAATTAAAATGAGTTTTAATTCTGACACTTACTTTTTTATTGCCGCCATTGTCTTTATATTATCAATTTATTTTGGTTTTTTTGAATTTAAAGCAAAAAAAAAACAATGACCACAGAAACTTTAAATATTATCCTGATGATAGTTACTTTTATTTTGGTAGCACCTTTACTTTATAAATCATTTTTTAATAAAGAAAAATAATATGTATATTGGACCATTTTACCCATGAATCAGATCAAAGATCGGTTCAGGGTAGAATATATTAACAAAGTTAATTAAAAAATATGTATATAGGACCATTCTATTTTGACACGAAAGAGATTTTTTTAATTCTGGCGGCCATTCTCCTGGGGATTGCCTATTTTTTAGGCTGGCCGTTGTGGTGGTTTGATAAGCGAGTATTACTAACACTAGTCGTCCTGATGCTTTTTACTAAGGGTCTGCTTCCATCAATTCATAATGAAGCCTTCTTTATCCTGGCCATCGTCACAATTTTTATGTCTTTGTATTTACCAATATTTCAGGTTGTGCTATTTTATTTTATTAGTTTCCTGATGTTCAGGGTTTTGAAAGTTATTTGATGAATGAATCCTGAGCGACTTGCTTAGATGATAATTAGCAGAGTCGAAGGATTTAGAGTTTTAAAAGTTATATGAAAAAAATAAATTTTATTTTAGCAATAATTTTTTTAACCCTTTCGTTTTTATTTATTTTTAAAAATGATGCTTTGGCGGTGTACGTGCCGCCCTCCAAACTCAAGTTGCCGACCGCCACCAAGCCCAAACCGGGGCAATGTGAACCTCCATGTAATGCTGATGAAAAATGCAGTTGGAATAATAAATGTGTGCCAAGAGGCGGAGGAAACCCAACTCAGCCGCCAGCCGCCACCGCAACTCCAATTCCAACAGCAACACCAAGGCCTCTAACAGCAACGCCGGTTCCTGCTTGTCCAAAAAAAGCTCAAGGCGATGCCGATTGTGATGGTAATGTAACTTTCAAAGACTATTTTTATTATGTTGCCAAAAAAGCCGGAGGAACATTGCCAACGACGGTTAATGTAGATTTTAATGGTAGCGGTACAGTTGATGCCGCCGATCGGGCCATAGTAGTTAACTCGTTATTAGGAAAGTAATTATAGACTGGATCCCCGCCTACGCGGGGATGACAGGGAAAAAAATATGAAAAAGGAAATCGTAAAAATTGCAGTGACATTTTTGATAATAGTTGGCGTGGTAGTCTGGGGATTAAATTATATTTTTTTTGGGGCGCCTAAGTCAAAAGCGACTGGGGAGACGATAAACTTGTCTTTTACGCCAGCGACTGCGACTGTGGCAGCTAACGCTGATTTTACTGTCACTATTCTTGCCAAACCGTCGCTTAATACGGTGCTACGAGGTTATAAAACCAAAGTCAGTTTTGATAAAGCTAAACTAAATTTTAAATCAATCCGGTACAAAGTCGGGGTTGTCAGCGCCGGACTTGGTAATACAACCGCAGAAGCTGCGACTGTTAACACTAATGGTTTTATTGATATAGTTGGCGAAGATGCGACCGCTACAGGTTATACTTTAGGAACTGCCAATGGTGCCGAGCTCGCTAGTCTGATTTTTACTGCCTTGTCAACTACAGGGACGACAGTTACGATGACTGACTCAAGTTTTTATTCAATAAATTCCGATGGAAGCTTATTTGATATCTGGGTAATCGCCGCCCAAAATTTAGATGTCAACGGCGGAGGATCGATAGGTTCTTGTACCAGCTTTAGCGATGATTTTTCAGGAACGACATTAAACGCTGATAAGTGGATAACTTGGTCTAACAATAACACTAATTCAGTCGGAATAGCTGGCGGACAGGCGACCCTTTATATAACTCAAGGTACAGTAAGTAATGGGCAAACTATTTATTCAAAAACTCCAGTCACTGGCGATTTTACCGTCGAAGTCACTTTGAAAAATCATTCAACACTTGACAATAAATTGACTTCAAATTTTGGTCTAAGATTAGCAAGTGTTGATTGGACTCAATATATATCAGTATTTAAGCCTTACAACAAGGCTCCAGGGGAATTGGGGGTGGCTTGGAAAGAAGGAACTACTGATAAAAGTGAAGGGGTAAATG
>JBBTZY010000102.1:0-3045 GCA_038061115.1 Patescibacteria group bacterium
GGTCCTAAAAATTCTCCGCAGGTAAAAAATAAGTTGTTTGAAATAGTAAAACAAATTGTTTGTGCAAAAACTCTTTTATTGGCAGCACAGGTCAGTTCTAAGGAATACTTTCGTGTATATGGAAAATTAGTTGCTACACCCAATGCTATGAAAATAGCTGGCAGTTTAAAGGAGTTTGAAAAAATAAATTTCAATGGTGAAGTATTTTATCCATTGTTGGTGAAGCAATATAGTAAAATACTTTGTTATAAAATGGAAAAAATTAATTTCTCTGAATACTTTAGATATTAAATTATGTTATTTGTGAAAATTAAATTTTATCAATTGTTGCATAGCCATAATTTCTTCTTCATAAAAGGAGTTTGTTAACTTTATTTGATTTAAATTTGATTAAAGTTACCGAACCCCTTTTATGAGGGGTTTGTTGGTATTAAATAAAAACAGTTTTTTAACAATTGAATAGGTGTAGATATGATAGTAGAACAGGTGTTGCAAATTAATACCCTAAAGCTAAGCGATATTTCAGAATTGAAATTAGTTTATCAGCAGGCTTTTGCTGGCTTTCCGTGGTACGAAAGTTTATCAAATGAAGAGGTTGATAAACGATGGCAAAAATATATTAATGCTTCAGAATTTTGTGGGTTAGTTGCCACTAAAGATGGAGTATTGGTAGGTGGGCACTGGTGGAATATTTTTACTCAACTAAAATTTGCTGAAAATTATGGTTATAAATTGGCAGATTTTGTTAAATCAGTTTGTGCTAGCGATATTCCAATTATATGGGAAGCAGGGTTGGTGGTTTTACCAAAGTGCCAAGGTGATGGTAGTCATATTGGTACAAGACTCAGAACTCGTTTTATAGATGATGTTACAAAAAATTTATCAGCTAGTTTGATTATTAGTCGGATGAGGGGTGATAATCTTCCTACGATTAAAATTGCTGAGAAATTAGGTTTTAGGCGTACTGGTATAAAAACACCCTCCAGTCAAAAAGTAGGTGTATTTCATGAATATTGGTATTTAAAGAAAGGAATCAAAAATGAGTAGCAAGAAATGTTACATTGTTTCGGGCGATATTGAAATATTATTAGCTGAGTGGGCGAAGCAAAAAAATTTTACTATACCAACAGAAGATTTTTTTGTAGAACTCCGTCTTAACTTTTCGATATTTACCAAGCAGATATTTCCAGGTTTTAGATTTATACCAGAGATAAATTTTGTGGGAATTAAATCTTTGGTTGAGAGAACCAATCTCACGCCAGTTTCGCTTGATCGAGTATATTACAAAACCAAACATCAATTAAATATAACACGGTTAGTTGATGAGAGAGGTTTGGATGTGGGTTTGGGCAGTCGTGCTGGTGCTACCAACATAAAAGAGCAACTTGATTTATTGGCTAATTTTAATTTGGATCGCATCGTGTTAGTTGACGATGTGGTATTCAGTGGTCAGCAAATGATCGAGGTGGTTGATATGTTTGGTGGGTTGGGTATTCAAGTGCCAACAATTTGTACATCAATAGCTATTAAGGAGGGGATTGAGAGATTACAGAGTAAGGGTATAGATGTTAAAAGTCTTTTTACTTTTGATGAAGTTATTGATGAAGTGTGTGAGCGTGATTTTTATCCAGGCGTGCCATTTTCCGGACGCCAGTTGGTTGGAAGTGGTAATATCGGCGTGCCGTATATTCTACCATTTGGTAATCCCAATAAATGGGCTTCGATTCCGGAAAGTAAACAAATCGAATTTTCGGTAATGTGCTTAAAACAAACCATATTACTTTGGAAAGAGATTGGAGATATTAACAATCGTGCGCTTTATCCACAGGATTTACCTAGGAGGATAATTAATTTGTCTTCTAATAAAATACCAATTGTGGATCAATTGCAAAATTGTATCAACGTGTTAACACGTTGATACAAAATAAAACAGCTCTTTGTAAAATTATCAATATAACCTAGTCGCATTTTTGACTAGGTTTTTTATTTACTTTTTATCACATTCTTGTTAATATTAAGAAGTTATTTATGCAAACAAATCTTTTTTCAGTATTAACTCGCGATAAGTTAAATTTGGGCGGATTGTTGTTTGAGCCGCGACGGAAAAGTCGTACGGTGGTTTTGTGGTTGGGAGCTTTATCTTTTTCGATTATGCCGCGGGCCAGTAAAGTAGAAAAGCTAGCCGAGGAATTTACTAAGCAAGGATTGTCGCTCGCAATATTAGAACATCGCGGTTCAGGTGTAGCTGTCAGATTAAGAAAGGGTTTAAAAAAAGAACAGCGCCAGTTAGGCGGCACGGCTTATGAAAAATTTACTGATTGTATTTTTGATATTGAAGCTGGTATAAAGTTTTTACAAGGTCAAGGTTATAAAAAAATTATTTTGTGTGGGCATAGTACAGGCGCGAATAAAGCGGCTTATTATATACAAACTACTGGCGGTAAGGGGATTGTTGGGGTTGGATTACTCGGGCCGCTTAGTGATGTGCCGGGATTTAAAAATATTTTAGGTCAGAAATACCAAAGTACTTTAAATTTGGCTAAAAAAATGGTCGCACAAAACCGAGGTGATGAATTATTGCCCTTGGATTTATTTAAAGGAATTTTGTGGTCAGCCCAAAGGTTTTTAAGTATTGCCACGCCCAGTGGGGCAGAGGATATGTTTCCTTATTATCAATCAAAATGTAAATTCACTTGGGTCAAAAAATTAAATAAACCAACGTTAGTATTAATTGGCGAGAAAGATCAATATGCCGATCTTCCACCAGCTAAAATTTTGCAGATTTTTAAAAATCAAATTCCGACTGAATTTTTTACCGGCCAATTAGTTGCCGGAGGTAATCATGGGTTTGATGATAAAGAGGGGGAGTTGGTGAAGGTAGTGGTTAAGTGGATTAAATTACCTAAATCCTAAATGTTTAATTTCCAATTTACAATTATCAATTTTCAATCAATTAAGCAATTTTCAATTTTTCAATTACTTGTTTGAATCATTGAGTTATTGGAAATTTATTGTAAATTGTAAATTGATCATTGAAAATTTTGA
>JBBTZY010000103.1:0-500 GCA_038061115.1 Patescibacteria group bacterium
TTTCGTCAAATAAATTGTTTTTTATAGTCCAATTTTTTATAGCTGACTCCCAATTATAAAATTGTGGATCACGTTCAGGATTTTCTGGAGCTGGTCCTAGTGGATCACCGGGGATTATTTGTTTTAAAATAGTATGGTACTCGGGAAAAATTTTATTAACCACGTATTCTTGGGGAGTAGAGTCAGTAGCCCGTTTGCCGGTTAATGAATCAATAGCAATTTCTTGACCTAAAATACCGTTTAAAATTGGTTTGTTGGCAAGTGGGTTGGTTGGTGGTGTAAAATTAATAATTGGTTTGTCTTTGTTAATTTCTGTCATAAAATTTTGCCAAATTGGCGCTGCCACCACTGAGCCGTCAGCACCCTTTTTCATTTCTTTGTTATTGTTGTTGCCCACCCAAACACCAGTAGCGATTTGCGGTGTGTAGCCCAAAGTCCAGGCGTCGCGGTAGTCATTGGTAGTGCCTGTTTTGGCGGCTACAGGTCGATTAGGAAGGGTT
>JBBTZY010000103.1:510-11199 GCA_038061115.1 Patescibacteria group bacterium
TTAGATGATCCAAAAATAAAAGATCGAGCTTGGTTGTCAGATAAAACACTAGTGGTGGTGCGAGCTATTTCAGGGTTTAAAATTTCAATTCCGGACGATTCTTTGTATTCTTCTAATGTTTTTCCTTTATCGTCTTCTATTTTTAAAATTGAGACAGTTGGCTTGTAAATTCCATCTCGTGCTAAGGTGGTAAAAGCATTAGTATGTTCTAATAATTTTACTTCGGCTCCACCCAAAACTAAAGATAATCCAAAGCGACTACGATCATCGAGTGTAGTGTACCCCAAACTTTTTGCTAGTTCTAAAACTCGGTCAATACCAGTTAAATACAAAAGTTTAACCGCTGGAATATTAAGTGATCCAGCTAAAGCTTGACGTAAACTAATTGGGCCACGTTCTTTGCCGTCGTAATTGTGTGGGATGTAATCTTTAGTGTCGGTTTTAAAAGTTGTTTCCACGTCAAATAAAATTGTTTCCGGTTTAAAGCCAAGCGCAAAAGCGGCGGTGTAAGCAATTGGTTTAAAAGATGATCCTGGTTGGCGTGATCGGAGTGCCACATTAACTTGGCCATCATTTTTATCGTCAAAATAATCAACTGAGCCCACCATAGCTAAAATTTGGCTAGTTGGCACATCAAGCGCTACCAAACTGGCGTTAGTCGCGCCGTATTTTAAATTTTTGTCGTAACTTTTTTTAATAGCAGTTTCGGCTTGGGTTTGAGCAGTAACATCTAAAGTGGTAATAACTTTTAAACCACCTTCGTTAACAAGTTTTTCTCCATAACGCTCGGTTAAAATTTCTCGTACATAAAAAACAAAATGAGGCGCGGTGATTGATTCGCGTCGTTCTTTAAATTCTAGTTTAAATTGTTTGGCTTTTTCGGCTTCGGGTTTGGTAATTTGTCCAAGCTCGGCCATAGCATCTAAGACATAGTGTTGGCGTTTGATTAAATCATCGCGATGCGTGCCCCACGGCGAATAATAGGTGGTGGCTTTGGGTAGGGAGGCAAGTATTGCACTTTCAGCTAAATTTAAATTGTTAACTGGTTTGCCAAACACTACTTGCGCGCCCGCTTCGGCACCATAAGCATTGGAAGCGTAGGGGATTTCATTAAAATAAAGTTGTAGTATTTCTTCCTTGGAGAAAAATTTTTCAATTTGATAAGCTAAAATTAATTCACGCACTTTGCGGGCGTAAGTTTTTTTACTGCCCAAAATTGCGTTTTTGATTAATTGCTGAGTGATGGTTGAGCCTCCTTGTACTTTACTGCCACGCAAAATATTTACCAGCACTGACCTAATCATTGAAGTAAAACGGAAGCCGCTGTGTTCATAAAAAGTTCTGTCTTCGGCGGCTAGGGTGGCAAGTTTTAAAGTGTGTGGAATTTGTGACAATGGTACTGAAGTGCGCCGCTCAGCGCCATGAATATCATAGAGTAAAATTTTACCAGTACGATCGTAAATTTTAGTGCTTTGCGGTACTACACGACGTGCTAACCCCTCAGGGGTGGGTAAATCACGATTAATAATTATTAAACTTATTACAATAAAAAAAACAAACAAAATACTAACACCCCATAAAATTTTACCCCAAGAGAATTTACTGGGCGGTATAATTTTATTTGACTCAATTGGTGACCAAGTATTTTTTTTAATAGGCGCGCGACGCCTCACTGTAGTTCTAGCGCGTGGTCGTTTAATTAGCTTGGGTGTTAATTCTGAAATAGGCATAAAAGTTGAAATTCGAATATCAAAACTCGAAATACGAAAATTTCGGATTTAGTGTTTCGGATTTAGGATTTAAATGAGTTGTCTTAGATTTTCATCCTTTATTTTTTATTAGATCTTTGACGGACAGATGAACTAGTAGCCAGCTACTATATATGTTACAATAAAATACACAATATGACTAAATCTCAAATTTCAAAAACAGCTATAAATTCTATTTTAACTCGCGGGGTGGAGGGTATTTTGGTGCGTACGCATTTAGAAAAAATCCTGCTTAGTGGGAAAAAACTAAGAGTTAAGCTGGGGATTGACCCAACTGGCCCTAAAATTCATTTAGGGCGGGCAATTGTGCTTTGGAAGTTAAAAGAGTTTCAAGATTTAGGACATCAAGTAGTTTTAATAATTGGCGACTTTACCGCCCAAATTGGCGATCCATCAGACAAGTTGGATAAACGACCAATGTTAACGCCAGAACAAATTAAAGCTAATGCGGCTACTTACAAAGAACAGTTAAGTAAAATTTTAGACATAACTAAGGTGGAGTGGCATTATAATAGTGAATGGTTAGCCACTATGTCACTCTATGATTCTGCCATACTAGCTGATAGTTTTAGTTTTCAGCAGATGATGGCGCGTAGAAATTTTCGTGATCGTTTAAAAAATAATAATGACATTAGTTTACGGGAGTTTATGTATCCAATGCTTCAAGGTTATGATTCAGTGGTAGTAAGGGCAGATGTAGAAATTGGAGGCAATGATCAGCTTTTTAATTTACATGCTGGTAGAAAAGTTCAGGAGTATTATAAACAATTACCACAGGATATTTTAATGACACAAATGCTTGAGGGTATTGATGGGCGAAAAATGTCCACTAGTTGGGGTAATGTGGTAACGATTGTGGATGAGCCAAGCGAAATGTATGGGAAAATCTTATCAATTAAAGACGAATTAATTCCTAAATATCTTTTATTAACCACACGTTTGTCGCAATTAGAGGTTGATAAATTAGTTAAAGATCTAAAACAGGGTGCCAATCCTAAAATTATTAAACAAACGTTGGCGCGCGAAGTGGTTACTTTGTATCATAGTAAATCGGCAGCTCAAAAAGCCGAAGCTGAATTTGAAAATGTACACAAGCAAGGTAATTTGCCGGAAGATATGTCAGCATTTTCAATACCTAATGGTAAAAAAAACATGTCAGCAACAGAGTTGTTGGTATATTTAAAACTCACACCTTCAAAAAGTGAGGCGCAAAGATTAATTAAACAAGGTGGTGTGAAAATTAATGGGGTGGTAGTTAAAAATTGGCAAGCTGAAGTAGTTTTGAAATCTGGGTTAGTTGTGCAAGTTGGGTCGCGCCGGTTTGCTAAGCTAAAGTAGTTTTTTGTGAAGTAAGCCAGTTAGCGCAATAGCAAGGGCGTCGGTAGCATCGTCAAATTTAGGCATTTTATTTAGTTTAAACATAATTTTGAGCATTTTTTGAACCATTAATTTATCAGCGTTACCAACACCGGTTACGCTGATTTTTATTTCTTGGGGGGAAAATTCTAGAATTGGGTAGCCCAAACTAGTAATAGTTTGAAGTATTACGCCACGGGCTTCTGCTACTTGAAGAGCAGTTTTAACGTTGCGGGAAAAATACAATTTTTCAATGGCAACTAAGTTTGGGTTATGGGCATTAAGTAGTTGCTTTATTTTTTCAGCTATTTTAACCAATCGTTCGCCATGGTCAATTTTAGCGGAAGTTTCTAAGCAATCACAAATTGTAATTTGTGGATTATTTCTAGTGCCAGTAAGTACAGCGTAACCTAAACGGCCGAAGCCAGGGTCGATGCCGAGGATGGTATTTTGTTTGCTTGTATTTTTTGTGGTCATTCTAAATGAAGTGAATATCCTAAAACAATGTGTTTAAATCCTAATGTCTAAATCTTAAATCCCAAACAAATCCCAATAACCAAAATTTAAATGTTTGGATTTTGAAATTTTTGATTTATTTAGAATTTAGATATTCGGATTTAGGATTTTATAAAACTATTCTCCATTGTCATAAAACTCCGTCACATCATCATCTTCATCTAACACGGCACGAAGATCGTCGAGTTTATGAGCCGCTTCTTCCGCCACAGTGGCTGAAGTTTTAGCGGTTGGCTCAACATTTGAATAAGTGGCTGTAATATTTTGTTTAGTTAAATAATTTTTTATCGAATCAAAACTATGAGGAGAACAAGTTACAAAAAAATTACCATCTTCGTTTTTTATATCATCGGCTCCAGCTTCAATTAAAGCTAATTCTAATTCATCTAGATTATTGTTAAATGGTATTTGAAAAATACCTTTTTGTTCAAATAACCACGATACACTACCGCTTTCAGCCAGTCGTCCGCCGTGTTTTTCTAAAATATGACGAATGTTAGAACCTGTGCGATTACGGTTGTCAGTTACTGTTTCGATTAAAAAAGCCACCCCACTTGGGCCGTAGCCCTCGTAAGTGATTTCTTCCATTTTTGCGCCACCGTCGTCGCCCGCGCCTTTTTTAATAGCGCGATCAATATTATCTTTGGGCATGCTAAAGCTTCGCGCACGATCGATTGCTAAACGGAGTTTAAAATTCATGCTTGGGTCGGCGGAAGTACGCGCCGCTACTGAAATAGCCTTGGCGAGTTTGGTAAAAACCTGACTGCGTTTAGCATCAGCTACACCTTTTTGGCGCTTGATAGTTGACCATTTGGAGTGTCCAGACATAGTAAAGGTATTTTAGAATGACTAATGAATAATGTCTAATTTTAAAAAGCTCCAACCCGTAAAGGTCTCGCGGAGACCCACGCGTCTTTTTACGAGATGACCAAGTTCCAAGTTCAAATAAACATTTTTAAAAATTAAAACATTGAAAATTTATTGGAATTTTGAACTTTGAACTTGGGATTTAAACAATTTGGATTTATTTAGGATTTCGGATTTAGTGTTTAGGATTTAAAACGCATTAGCCACCCGCCATTCTATTTGTTATAATTGTTCTATGAACAATCCAACCTCTTTTTTAGATACTACCGTCGCTTATCAAATTGATAGTTTGAATATAGCAGGTTTTTTGCGCGATTTTTCAAATCAAATTGAGCGCGCCCAAGTTGATTTTAATAAACTCGATTTGCCAGATTATTCAAAAGTTCGCGAAGTAGTTTTTTGTGGTATGGGTGGCTCGGGCATTGGCGGTGAAATCGCGAGCGACTTACCAGCTGAATGGATTTTAAAACCAATTACCTTGTGCCGTGATTATAATTTACCGGCCTTTGTGTCGACCAGTACATTAGTAGTACTAGTTAGTTTTTCAGGTGACACCGAAGAAGTTTTGTCGTGTTATAAACAAGCAGAAAGATTGGGTGCGCAAATTTTTATAATAACATCGGGCGGTAAGTTGTGGGATTTGGCGCAAGATAAAAAAATTCCAAATTATAAATTTGATTATAATTCGCCACCACGCGATGCATTGGGGTATTTATTTACGCCCTTACTTTCTTTAATGGCTAAGGCAGGAGTATTGCTTGAAGAAAAAATTAATTTAGTGCCAGCAATTACTGAATTAAAAAAATTACAAATTGAAGTTGATATAAAAATTCCAACCGCCGACAATCAAGCTAAAAAAATTGCCTACTCAATTTTTGATCACTTACCAGTAGTGGTGGGTAGTAGTTTGACCAAAGGTGTAGCTCGGCGGTTAAAATCACAATTTAACGAGCACAGTAAGGCGATAGCGAGTTTTGAGGTTTTGCCAGAATTAAACCACAATATGATAGAAGGGTTTTCACACCCAGCACGGTTTAATGACGATTTATTCATAATTTTAATTAAAAATACCTTTGATCACCCGGAAGTTTTAAAGCGCTTGGAAATTTTCACCGAGTTTTTAAAAAACAAACATATTTTTTGTGAAGCAATTGAACCTCGGGGTGTGGATTTTTGGTCGCAAAAACTTTGTAGTGTGTTAATTGGTGATTGGGTGAGTTATTATTTGGCGATGCTTAATCGAGTAGACCCTGGCCCAATCCCAGCGATTAGTGGATTGAAAAATAAATTGCGGGGAATATAAATTAAGGTTTATTGTTGGTGTTGTAGTATTTTAATATATTATTTTGTTACTTTTTATGAAGTAACATAAAATCGCCGCCTCGGTCTTCGGGTTTGAACAGTGCTCGTCAAATGAGCTGGCTTGGGCTATGCAAAGCGACCACAAACACGCCCAAGCCGGACGCTCATTTGCCTTCCCTGCCTACCGGCAGGCAGGCGCTCTGTACAAACCCTACGACAGGGCGGCATCGTTTTGTTCAATAGCGTCAAATTAAAGTGAATTTTGGTAAATTATTTAAACAATCAGGATTTTTTTTAAACAAAGCGGCTATTCCGCTCGTGTTTGTTGTTAGTTTATTGCTATTTACCTTCCTGCAAGCACCCAATAAGTTAGCTGACCCTGATTCTTTTTACCATACTAAATTAACAGTAATGCTTAGAGATTATGGAGTGGTACGAGAATTCCCTTGGACACAAGAATCACTTTATAAAAATATTTTTATTGATCATCATTTAGGATATCATATTATTATTTTACCCTTTTTAAGTTTATTTAATAATAGTTTATTGGGTTTACAATTTATTACCGCGTTGCTGGCGGCTTTTACTATTACCTCAATTGTTTGGTGTTTAAAAAAATGGCAAGTACCATATTGGGGCATTGGAGTACTACTACTCTTAACTTCATCACCATTATTATTTCGTTTGTCACTCGGGAAAGCGCCAAGTTTGGGGGTGGGGCTGGCGGTAATTGGGTATTATTTAATTTCAGAGCGAAAAAATAATTGGTTGTTTTGGTTTGCATGGTTTTATGCTTGGGTTTACAGTGCGTGGTTGATGCTGGTAGTAATGGCGGGAGTGATTATAATTAGTGATTGGGTAATAGAAAAATGGCGTGATAAAAAAACCAGTAGTAATTTATTAGGTAAAAAAAATATTATTACCATGGCTTCAATTTTAGGCGGTTTGGTTTTGGGAATTACAACTAATCCTTATTTCCCAATTAATATAAAATATTTATTACAAATTTTTAAAATGGCACTTGTGCCATATTACAAAATAGTTGGAATTGGTACTGAGTGGTATCCGCCGGTAGCAGTTGATTTTCCAGCTCACACCGCCTACCCGCTTTTAGTTTGGTTGCTTTTAACCATGGTAGGTGTTTTTATTTGGAGAAAAATTAGCAAATTAACTGTTAGTGCGTGGCTTATAACAATTTTATGGTTAGTTTACACTTTCAGGGCGCGGCGGCAGGTTGAATATTTAGTGCCGTGGTTTATTTTATCTAGTGGGCTACTGGCGCGTGATTGGTTAATAATCAGTAATATTAAAATATGGTGGGATCAAATTAAAAATTTTATACCCAAATTTGTTTTTGTTCCGATAGTTAAATATAGTTTATTTATTTATTTAATTATTTTGGTGCCAGTGGAGCTCGGGCGGGGAATTGTAAAAACTAAAACTAATTTAGATAGTGGTATAAATCATAATTATTTCAAGACAACCGGTGAATGGTTAAAAAATAATACCGAAGCTCGTTCTATTGTTTTTCAATCCAATTGGGGTAGTTTTCCCGAGCTTTGGTATTACAATGACCAAAATTGGTATTTAACCGGCCTTGACCAAACTTTTATGTATGAATATAGTGCTGATAAATACAAATTATGGCAGGAAATAGTAGATGGCAAAAAGGCAGATTTTTATAATGAGGTAAAAAATATTTTTAAAGCCGATTATTATTTACTAGAAAAAAAATCAGCCGCGGCCTTAGGGCGACTCAATCGCGATACTAGATTTATAAAAGTGCACCAGAATGAAGAAGCAATCATTTATAAGGTTGAATAGGGTTTTTTACTAGAACATTATATCATAAGAACAAAAAGTTTTTTTATTAATAATGTTCTAATGTTTAAGTGTTCTAGTGTTCTAAAATTTATGTCTAACTGGTTAATAATACCCACTTACAACGAAGCGTTGAATATTAAAGAGCTAATCACTCGCATTAACCAGAATGGCGAGTGGCAGATTTTAGTGGTAGATGATGATTCGCCTGATGATACATCTGGTGTGGTACGCAATTTACAAAAAAAATACTCCAACATTTTTTTGCTTACTCGCGTTGGTAAATTAGGGTTAGGTAGCGCTTATCGCGCAGGATTTAAATATGCTTTAGAGCGCGGCGCGGAAATAGTTGGTGAAATGGATGCCGATTTATCGCATTTGCCAGAAGATTTACCAAAATTACATCAAGCTATAAAAAATGGCGCCGATTTGGCGATTGGATCCAGACGTGTTGATGGTGGACAAATTATAGGATGGAGCAGTTGGCGGCATTTTACAAGTTTTAGCGCGATGTTACTCGCACGTATGGTGCTTGGTCTTAAAGCTAAAGATGTAACAGCTGGTTTTCGTTTGTATACAAAAAAAGCCCTAAATTCAATACCTTGGGCCAATATAAAAAGTGATGGCTATGCCTTCCAAGAAGAGATATTATTTTTATGTGAACGGGCGGAGTTGAAAGTGGTGGAGGTGCCGGTTGTTTTTGTGGACAGGAAACAAGGGAAGTCGAAGTTGGGAATTAAAAGTATAATAGAATTTTTTGCGACTTTGGTTAGATTGAGAATTGCGTCATTCCCACATAAGCGGGAATCTAGAAATTAAAATTAAGTATTTTTTATTTTGTTACTTTTTATAAAGTAACACAAAATCGCCGCCTCGGTCTTCGGGTTTGAACAGTGCTCGTCAAACGAGCTGGTCAGGCCTATGCACAGCGGCCACAAACACGGCCTGACCTTAAGCTCGTTTGACTTCCGCTCTGTACAAACCCTACGACAGGGCGGCAATCACAACTCAATATTTTTATATAACAAAAACCCCGCGTTAAGCGGGGTTGAGATTTAAAGTTAATAATTATTGGGCTTTACAGCAAACTATTTCATTTGAACCGAGACATAAACCGATTTTACATTTATCAGAATTATTGGTACAGGATGCTTTATTTGTTTCAAAGTCTGTACTAATTATATACGCCCCACAATCAGCGATATTTTTACAACTAGCGCCTGATAGGGTTTCTTGGCAAGTAGTCGCTGTTATAGTTGTTTTTCCGCCAGTCGCTTTTTTAAGGGAGCTGACAATAAAATTAGCAATGGCGTAGCTAGCGAGAATTATAAATAAACCAATCACCACATTTTGTAATAAAGTTTTAGCTTGAGATAATTTTTCTTCATTACCACCCGAAGTAAGCCATAAAAATCCACCATAAATAATCATTACTACCGCGAGTACACCAACAATTCCTAGTACTGTATTAATAATTGCCGAAGCAACTTTGGTTGGTTCCACACTTTCAGTTGGAATACCGGCCTGTTTGGCGGTTTCTGTTAGACCGTAATCATCAGTCGCAAAAACAGTAGTGGGGAGTAGAATAAAACTACCTAAAATAATAAATAGAGCGGTGAGGATAATTTTTTTCATAAATAAATTTTAATTTACAATGATCAATTTACAATTTTCAATAAATTTTCAATGATTCAAAATAACAATTAAAAATTGATAATTGATTAATTTATTGTAAATTGAGAATTGAAAATTTTGATAGATTGCCGCGTCGCTCGCCTTACTCGCTCCTCGCAATGACATCAAGTACACATTCAAATACTATTTAAGTGTAATCTATAATACAATAAAAGCAAAATTATTGAGTGGATGGGATTTTTTTACAGCACACTGGCGGATTAGGTTTGGGGCATAAATTATCACCAATTATGATTTGATCATCGCAAGTGGCCATACAAAAACCACCAGCCTTAATGCAAAGCGGTGTATCATCTCTTTCTCCCACCGTGTAGTTAATAGTATCAAGAGTAGAGCGTTTGATGGTAGTAATGGCAAATTTAGCTAAAATATAAGCGCTTAGAATAATACCAAGCCCAACCAGCGCGGTGCCTAATATTTTTTTAGCACTTTCGGCGCGTTCTTCATTGCCACCCGCACCGAGCCACATTATGCCGGCCAAAATGATTGCAATTACCGCAATTATACCAACAATAGAAAGTGCGGAGTTGATAATAGTGGCGGCGAGAGCTTGGGGTGTAACGATTTTATTGGGTAGGCCAGTAGATTCAGCGGCACATTTTAAAATATATTTTCTCATGTTTTCAACAGGCACATTTTTAGCATCGAGTATGGTAGAACAATCAACATCATCTGGTGAAACTGGCGGATTTTGAGCAAAAGCCACCAGCGCCCCCATAAAAATAAGGGCGCTGGTTAAAATTCCAATAGTAAATTTTATTCTACTGTTGTACATAAAATCATCACTATACTCCGGCTCCAGTAGCGTTTTTAAGATTGGAAATTACAAAAGTAGCAATAGCGTAAGCTGCCATAATTATTACCAAACCAATTACACCAGCACCAATAAGCTTTTTAGCCTCATCAGTTTTTTCTTCATTACCTTGAGCTGTCATCCATTTAAATCCACCAAGTATGATGATAATTACCGCAATAATACCCAAAACACCTAAGAATATGTTAATAATTTGAGCGACAGATTCTTGTAATGATTTGTCCCTACCTAAATTAATAGATTCAAAATCTGGATCATTTAAACCATAATTTTGTGCCAAAGTCACCATCGGGGTCAAAACCATCACCGGCAAAGAATACATTACCCAAGAGGCGGCGACTGTTAAAGTTTTTTTCATAAAGTATATTTCACCTCCTTCCAATTTGCTCGAAAGAAATTTAGAGCTTTATTTAGTTGACTAGTTAAATTATACAACCTTTGTTATACACAAGGCAAGTGGTTCGCGTTGAACGCCCGATATTCTGTAGGTATTGGGAGGAGGTTGTTAGGTCGGTGTGGCAATCCTTAGTGTTTAAATTCTAAATTCTA
>JBBTZY010000104.1:0-1437 GCA_038061115.1 Patescibacteria group bacterium
CAGCACCCACAGAAACACCTACGGGAGGCAATGTCCCTCCGCCTGTGAATGTGGGGACTTCAGGACAAACAAAATACGGATCTCTTGGTGTTACTGGTTTAATTTCTAGTGGTAGAGTCACAGGATCAGAACTTTGCCTTTCTTCAGATTGTAGAACATCTTGGCCCACAGGAGGCGCTGGAGGTGGAAGTACCTGGGGTTCAATTACAGGGATACTTTCAAGTCAAAGAGATTTACAAGATGCACTTAATTTAAAAGCCTCATCAGTTTCTCCAGTATTTACAGGGACACCATCTTTACCATCTGGAACAATAGCTGTAACTCAAACAGCAGGAACAAATAACACCACACTAGCAACTACACAATTTGTACAAAATGCAGTAGGTGCAGGAGGAAGTAGTCAATGGACAACAAGTGGAAATAATATTTTTAATAATAATTCTGGAAGAGTGGGAATTGGGACAACAGTACCTTATGCTAAACTTGAAGTGATTGCAAATAATGTAGAAGCAGGTATAAGAGTTCGTGGAATAGGTGTAGGTATTTCAGCAAGTGCAACACCGCGTTCTGGTAATCCTGGTGTGTATTCGTCAGCTGTGGGTGGATGGTTTGTGGGTGGAGCAAAACCAGGTATGAGTTTTATGAACAACGGAATTTTATTTGCTGCAGGTGAAACACCTTCCTATGTAACAAGTGGTGATTATGGTATGCAACAAACAGACTTATCTCCAAATTTAATTAGAGGAAAAACTATTATTGGAAGAGAGCCTTCAGGTGAACCTAGGGCATATCTTGATGTTATAGGTGATATAAGATTTTCAGGTCCATTATTGCCAAATGGTTCAGCTGGAACAGCAGGACAAGTCCTAACTTCAGCAGGGCCAGGAACAGTTCCTGTTTGGCAAGCTCCTACAAGTGGAAGCAGTCAATGGACAACAAGTGGAAATAATATTTTTAATAATAATTCTGGAAGAGTGGGAATTGGGACAACAGTACCTTATGCTAAACTTGAAGTGATTGCAAATAATGTAGAAGCAGGTATAAGAGTTCGTGGAATAGGTGTAGGTATTTCAGCAAGTGCAACACCGCGTTCTGGTAATCCTGGTGTGTATTCGTCAGCTGTGGGTGGATGGTTTGTGGGTGGAGCAAAACCAGGTATGAGTTTTATGAACAACGGAATTTTATTTGCTGCAGGTGAAACACCTTCCTATGTAACAAGTGGTGATTATGGTATGCAACAAACAGACTTATCTCCAAATTTAATTAGAGGAAAAACTATTATTGGAAGAGAGCCTTCAGGTGAACCTAGGGCATATCTTGATGTTATAGGTGATATAAGATTTTCAGGTCCATTGTTGCCGAATGGTTCAGCAGGAATTGCAGGACAAGTCCTAACTTCAGCAGGATCAAGTGCAGCCCCTACTTGGCAAACACCAG
>JBBTZY010000105.1:0-6600 GCA_038061115.1 Patescibacteria group bacterium
ATTTTAAAGCCTGGGCTACTTGTTGGTGCATTTCCTCAAAATTCCATCTTTCGCCCGGCTTTAAATGTTCACGCAAATGAATTAAATTAGGATGGTTGGTAATAATTAAACGATCTAAATAAGTGGCCAAATCAATTCCATTTATATAATCCATTAAAACCACTTCCACTTTATTTTCACTATTAATCTCAATATCCATTTCCTTTAAACGCTGCTTAAAATACCCATCTTCAACATTTATTGTTTCATCTAAATAAACCTGGGGGATTTTGGCATATTTAATCTCCGATTCATTGTCTCTTATTTCTTCTATTATTCTAAATGCTTCTGCTTGCATCTTAACCTCCATACCCCCTTGCCCTGGCTTATATAACTTTAACATTTTCGCCACTAAATCATCTTGATCAAATTCTGGCATAACCTTCATTACAATCTCTTTGTGCTCTGTATTACTTAAATCTAATTTTAAAATAACCCCATTATTTCCTTCATTGATTTTATCTGAATGACGAAAAATCAGTTCGGTCATTAATTCCAAAAATTTTTTATGTTCTTCGTCTAAATGTTTTGGATAATCGTAAGATCTTTCTGAGTCAATCATAAAATTAAATTTTATAATTAATTTTTAAATCATCATTTATTTTAATAAACAATCCCTCCTGACCAACATCTACCACTAACAACTTGACCTTAGTATACAACCCCTCAATAATTAATTTTTGACTATTTATTATAGCGCTAAATTCCTTACTTGTTAATACCACATCAATTAATCTTTCCTTCTCAATTTTCTGCTCTGATCGGAAATTGCGGATGGTGGTTACCACATCTTGAATTACTTTAAATTCTTTTTCTGATTGCTCACTACGCGCCGGTAAATCTTTTGGCCAACCCTGTACCATCAGTAATCCTGATTTATCGCCAAACGCTTCTTGCCACAAAACTTCCGTGACAAATGGTGTGAAGGGGTGCCACAATTTTAAAATTTGAGTCAGTAAATAATTTAAAATTTCATCTTTTCCGCCTTCAACTTTAGCTACTTCCAAATACCAATCAGCCAGTGTTCCCCAAGTAAAATCATAAAGCGTTTCACCAGCTGGCGAAAATTCAAATTTGGTAATTTTTTCAGTTACAAGATTAGCTACAAAACTAAAACGCGATAAAATCCATTTATCAGCCAAAGTTTTGGCCTCGGGTACATTTTCTACCACTTGTGGTTCTTTAACTGTCATTAAAATATAGCGAGAAATATTCCAAAGTTTATTTACAAAATTTCGGTACCCCGCGATTTTTTCTTCATACAACCGAAAATCATTACCCGGCGTAGTACCAATAATCATAGATAAACGCAAAGCATCTGCCCCGTATTTTTCTATCATTACTATTGGATCAATACCATTGCCCAGCGACTTGGACATTTTTTTGCCCTGTTTATCACGTACCATGCCATGCAAATAAACGGTTTTAAATGGCACTTCATTAAGTACATATTTAGTCATTAAAATCATCCGCGCCACCCAAAAGAAAATAATATCATAACCAGTTTCAAGAACTGACGTAGGATGAAAAGTTTTTAGATCCAGAGTTTGATTGGGCCAACCCAAAGTAGAAAAAGTCCAAAGTGAAGAAGAAAACCAAGTATCTAAAGTATCCGGATCTTGAACCCAACCTTCACCAGCTGGCTTCTCAACACCGACATAAATTTCACGATCAATTTTAACTCCCCCTCCCCCCCTCTTAGTGTAAGAGGGGGAACCGTCGTCTCCCTCTCTTAAGTTAAGAGAGGGTTGGGGTGAGTTATTTAAACTATCAACTTTTTCTCGGTACCAAACCGGTATCCGATGTCCAAACCAAATCTGGCGTGAAATACACCAATCGTGTAAATTTTCCATCCAATTATAATAAACTTTCTCAAACTTTTCCGGAATAATTTTTATCTGCCCACTTCGTACTGCTTCAAGTGCTAACTTTTTTAAAGTTGATTTTTTAAACCAACCAACTTTAAATGGTTTATCAACCGCCACAAACCATTGCTCCAGTGGCATTGGTTCAATTGGCATACTACAGCGATAACAAATTGATAAGTTGTGTTTATAATTTTCATCAATGTGATCTACTAAACCTTTGACTTGCAATTCCTCTATAATCGCGGCGCGCGCCTCTTTGGCTTTTAGGCCGCTAAATTTACCGGCACTAGCAGTTAACTTGCCATCGGGGCCAATAATATCAACAACCTCAAAACCATATTTTTGCGCCAATTCAAAATCCACAAAACTATGAGCTGGTGTAATACTCATCGCGCCTGTGCCTGTTCCCATCTCGGTTACTTTATCTGCCACAACTTTTATTTTTAAATCACCTAAAATCCAAGGGATAATAAACTCACGCCCAACATACTCTTTATAACGTTCGTCATCAGGATGCACAATTGCTATTTTATCAAGCACTTTAGTTTCGGGGCGCGCGGTGCCAATAATGAGTGGACCGTATTTTAAATAATAAAATTTATTAACTGATTCTTTGTATTCCACTTCATCATCCGCCAAAGTGGTGCCACACCTAGTACACCAATTAACTATTCTTTTGCCACGGTAGATTAATCCATCGTTATACATTTTTACAAATACTTGCGCTACCGCTTTAGACAAACCTTCGTCTAAAGTATAACGCTCACGCGACCAATCACAAGAAGCACCCATCGCTCGCAACTGACTTTGAATAGTGCTCTGCGTACCAACCACAAATTCATGAATCCGGCGTAATAATTCCTCGCGTCCTAAATCAAAACGAGATTTTTGCTCAGTTTCCCAAATTTTTTTTTCCACCACATTTTGCGTGGCAATCGCCGCATGGTCAGTGCCCGGTAACCACAAAACTTTTTTACCACCCAAACGATTAAAACGCACCATTAAATCCTGTAGAGCAAGCATAGTCGCATGCCCCAAATGCAAAGTGCCAGTGGCATTGGGTGGTGGCAAGCTGATAGTAAATGGTTCGCCATCCTTCGCTAAAGCTTCGGACGGCAAGTTATCAGGATTAAAAAAGCCGGATTCTTCCCAAATCTTATAAATTGAATTTTCGTATTGTTTGGCTTCGTAGGCCTTAGGCAGTTCTTTCATAATATAATCTTAACCTGAATAAACAAAAAACCCAAACTATTAGAATTTAGAAGCTAGAATTTAGAATCTCGATAAGTACAGTACTAATTCTAGATTCTAACTTCTATATTCTAGATTCGAAACACTTTGGGATTTCGGATTTTTTACAAATTGAGCGCTCTGCCCAAACAAATTCGTAATAAATTTTAATTACTCGCTACATTGTTACCTTTTAGGGCATCTTTCAGCCCCTTACCAGCTTTAAACTTCGGCACGATTACTTCTGGAATCTGAATTTTCTGACTAGGATTTTGCGGATTAACACCCATTCGCGCGCTACGATGACGCGCTAAAAATGTACCAAAACCAGCAATCGTTACTTCATTACCAGCCTTTAAAGTAGTTTGGACCAAACTAACAAAACCATCCAACAAATCTTCCACTTGCTTTTTAGATAGTGAAGCGCTAGTTGATAAATTTTCAATTAATTCAGCTTTATTCATAAATTTATCCTCTCATTTTAATAATTAGAGGTGAGGTGACCTAAACCACCTTCAAAAGCATGATAGCAAAATACTAAAGAATTGTCACGGCTTGAGTCAAGCGCTCAATTTTTTGGGCCTTCATAGTAGCCGGATCAAATTCTACAAGTACAGAGCTTACAATTACTTCACCCTCTTCCACTGGTTCAAGACGCACTTGCTCACCAGTTAAAAATCTTTGTAAACTTTGTTCTTTTTTAACACCAATTACACTCTCACGTACCCCAATCATACCAGCATCGGTTAAATATGCCGTACCACCCGGCATAATCCATTCATCAGCCGTTGGTACATGAGTATGCGTACCAATTACCGCAGTTACCTTACCCGCAACGTGCCAACCAAAAGCAATTTTTTCACTGGTCGCTTCAGCATGCAAATCAACCAACACGCCAATCAAATTGCCTTTAGCTTTTTCAACGCTTAAAATTTCATCAATCGCTGTAAAAGGTGAAGTGTAGGGTTCTTTCAAAAAAACTTGGCCCATTAAATTAATAATTAATAAATCGCCACGACTGCCGCCCGGTAGTCGAACAAAACCGCGCCCCATTGCGGTGTTTTCAAAATTAGCGGGCCGAGCAATTGGATATTTATCATCGGCAAAAACTTCGCTGGCTACGGCATTATCAAAAGCATGATCGCCAGCGGTAAAACCATTAAAACCTATGCTCATCATTTCTTCTAAAACTTTTTTGGTTACACCTTTACCGTGCGCTAAATTATCGGTATTACCAATTATAAAATCAGGCTGATGAATTTTAAGGAAGTCAGGTAATACTTGCGCTATGGCCCGACGCCCAGCGCGGCCAATGATGTCACCGAAGAACAATAATTTCATAGATTATTCAAACACTAGAACACTTAAACATTAAAACATTAAAAAACAGTAGATTAAGTTAAAATCCTAATGTCTAAATCTTAAATCCCTGCCTACCGACAGGCAGGCCAAATAAATCATAAATTTAAAAATCACAAACTTTTAGAATTTCAATTATTGGGATTTATTTAGGATTTAGAGTTTCGGATTTCGGACTTTTGAGAGATTGCTTCGTCGTTCGCTAAAGCTGCGGCGGACAAGTCGTCGTTCGCCTTGCTCTCCGCCAGCTGGCGGACCTAGCAATGACGAATCTGTATTGTATCTACATCTACCTCGCGTACTCAATCACCCTTCGTTCCCGAATCACACACACTTTAATTTCACCAGGGTATTTTAATTCTTGTTCAATTTTATCAGCAATGTCGCGCGCGAGTTTGGTAGAAGCATAATCATCTAATTTTTCCGGACTAACAAATATTCTCACTTCACGCCCAGCCTGTATAGCGTAGGCCTTATCAATTCCTTCAAAACTAGTGGCCACATTTTCTAATTCTTGTAAGCGCTGTAAATAATTTTCAAAAGTATCTTTACGCGCACCGGGCCGAGCGCCTGAAATAGCATCGGCTACCTTTACCACAATACCTTCCAAAGTTTTGGGCGCATCTTCGTGGTGAGCAATGGCAATATAAGCTACTTCTTCGGGTAGCCCAAATTTTTTCATAATATCATAACCAATTTCCGTGTGTGATCCTTGAATTTCATGATCCACCGCTTTACCGATATCATGGAGCAATCCACCTTTGGTGGCGACTGTTACATTGGCACCTAATTCTTCGGCTAACATTTTAGAAAGTATGGCCACTTCTTTGGAATGCTGTAAAACATTCTGCCCATAGCTGGTGCGGAATTTTAATCGGCCTAAAATTTGAATAAGTCGTGGATCAAGCGCCGCCACGCCTACATCGTAAGCGGCGGTCTCGCCCGCTTTTCTAATATCTTCACTAATTTCACGCTTGGCTTTTTCAATTGCTTCTTCAATTCTCCCTGGGTGAATGCGACCATCTACCAACAAACTCTCCAAAGCGGTTTTAGCAATATGCCGACGAATTGGATTAAAACCAGAAATAACAATTACACCTGGTGTATCATCTACGATAATTTCCACGCCAGTTAATTGCTCAATGGCCTTAATATTGCGACCTTCTTTACCAATAATACGCCCTTTCATATCGTCGCTTGGTAAATTAAGAACAGTAGTAGTTGTTTCAGTGGCATGAGAAGATGCCACCCGCTCCATGGCTGAGGCAATCATCGTACGCGCGCGCCGCTCAATTTCTTCGCGCGAAGATTCTTCTAATTTTTTAATGCGAACCAACAATTCCTGTTTCATTCGCTCTTCTAAATTATTAAATATTACTTGCTTGGCTTCTTCTTCCGTGAGCCCAGCAATTTTTTCTAATTTTAACATTTGCTCGTCGCGGATTTTTTTTACTTCTTCACGCGCGGTTTCAAATTTCTGTTTTTCTTCTTCAGCTTTTTGCTTCACACTTTCTAATTCTAAGATCTTTTGGTCAAAAGCTGATTCGCGCTTTTCTAAACGCTCTTGTACATGTTGTACTTCCTTACGTCGCTCTTGTTCTTCTTGTTTGGCCTCTTCAATAATTTTTAAACCCTTTTCTTTGGCTTGAATTAAAATATCTTTTTCTTGATTTTTGGCCGTGGCCATTATTTTCTCGGCCTCAGCTTCAGCCGCATCACGCGACTTCACCGCCAGCATTTTCCGTAAAAAATACCCCAAAGCTAAACCAAACCCCAACCCTAAAAACAATAAAATCAAAGCTATAAATGACATAAAAACCGTTCCCTTTAGCTCGGAGAGACGGTTTGGTATTTGACTTATTTCCTAAACGAAAAAATCCGTGGATCACACGGTGATTAATCAATCAGCTGTAAATTAGGAACAATTACAAGCACAAAAATGATGAAAAATCTAAGGAAATTAAGGCCTTTTAGCCAAACCAACAAACTCCAGCCAGAATTAAATGTTAACATATTAATTATACTCTAAGTCGAATAAAAAATCAAGGGGTCGCTTTAGCTCATTGAAACTGCAACCGTAGTACTAGCGGTTAGCTCATAAATA
>JBBTZY010000106.1:0-10033 GCA_038061115.1 Patescibacteria group bacterium
TGTATAATATCTTCCTTTATTTACTTTGTTCTCTTAAAAAATTTTTACAAATTATTACTTATCCTTTTGGTTTACTTAACAAACCACTAAAATTAGCAAGTGCAACTTATTCAACCAACCAAGGCGCTTGGCTACTACGCGGCGCACTTTCTTTTGCCGCTCTTGCCCTAATTGTCGCCCTACCAATCAAAGGATTGGCCACTTGGCAAAAATTAGGTTTGAAAGAAAATGAAATAAAAAAATTAGTAAACTCGGCGCTAGAAAGTTTTAAAACCGGTGGTAATAATTTTAACGCTGGTAATACTGAAGCCGCCACCTTAAAATTTGCTGAAAGTACCGAGGCCTTTACGCTGGCTCAAAATGTAATCGGCGAAATGCCAACGCAAATTGCCAGCATCATCAAACAAATACCAGGCAGTCCTAAAAAAATTATTAGTTTAACTCATTTGCTTTCAGCCAGCCAAAATATTTCACGTGGCGCTAGTTTAATCACTAGCACTTGGTCAGAATTAATAGATAATAATTTAAGTGAAAATAAACCCACCAATTTACCGGCCACACTTTTTGAATTAAAAAATATTTTAGCTTCGGCTACTAGTAGCTTAGCTAAAGTTGACCCGCACGATCTACCAACTGAACTACAACCTAAAATAATTTATTTGCAAACCGAATTAAATAGATTAACTGATGTTATTACCAGCGCGCTTGATATCCCAGCTTTAATTAATGAAATTATTAATAACAAAGAAGAAAAAAATTACGTTTTCTTATTTCAAAACTCAGCTGAACTTCGCCCCACCGGAGGATTTTTTGGCAGTTTAGCTTTTATTTCGGTTAAAGATGGTGCCGTAACTGGTCTTAGCATTCCAGGTGGCGGACCATATGATTTTCAAGGCCAATTAAGTAAAAATATTCGCCCACCCGAACCAATTCGTTTACTACGTGGTGCTTGGCAACTACAAGACGCTAATTGGTGGTTTGATTTCAAAGCTTCCGCTCAAAAAATTTTATGGTTTATTAAAAATTCAGCCGGCCCCGAAGCTGATGGTGTAATTGCTATTACTCCTGATTTAGCACTTGATTTACTAAAATTGACTGGTCCAATTAACATGCCAAAATATAAAAAAATTATCACAGCCGATAATTTTATGATTGAAACCCAGTCAGCCGTGGAACTTGAATACGATAAAACAATCAATCGCCCCAAACAATTTATTGCTGATTTATTTCCTGAACTTATAAACCGTACGCTTAGCTTACCAGCCGATAAAAAAATGGAGCTTATTACAATTTTAGAAAAAGCTTTGCGTGCTAAAAATATTCAATTTTATTTTACCGATGAATATTTACAAGAACAATTTTCTCTTCTTGGCTTCAGTGGGGAAGTAAAGCAAGTACCACTTGATTACTTGGCGGTAGTACATACTAACATTGGTGGCGGTAAAACCGACGCCGTAATCAATAATAAAATCACCCATAGCGTTGAAATACTACCAACCGGCGATTTAGTAGCCAATGTAACTATTACTCGTACGCATAATGGAAACCCAAAAAATATTTTTGAGAGTCGCCACAATGTTGATTATTTAAGATTATACGTACCAGCTGGGGCTGAACTTTTAGAAGCCACGGGCGCCACACCGCCGCCACTTGATTATTTTCGAGCTATAACACCAGGCGCAAACTTTGATGATGATTTGCTAGCCACTGAAACCAACGAAAAAATCCACACCTCGTCAGGCACTAGAGAAACATCCGAATTTGGTAAAACTGTTTTTGCTAATTGGCTAAGTATTTCACCCGGCGAATCGCGCACACTTACTTACACTTATAAATTACCTTTTACTTTAAGTGCGCAAAGCGACTGGCAAGACTTACGGCGTTATTCAGTTTATTTCCAAAAACAAGCCGGCGTAACTAAAACTAGCTTTTCTTCAACTTTAAAAATGCCAACCAGTTGGCGAGCGCGCTTTCAAGACGGTTCACGCACTTTAACCGCCGAACCCCGCGCCATAAAATTATCATCTAGTTTTGAGCAGGATGAGTATTATGGGGTGCTGTTGGAGAATATAAAAAATTAAAATGTAAATATCAAAAATAAAAATGACAATGCAAAATTAAAAAATTATTAAATAATGATTTTTCTTTAGATATTAGGTAAGTTACAATTCATTTTAAATTTTAATCTGTCATTTTGCATTTTGATTTTTTATTTTTAAATTAAACAATCTCATGCTTCAACCTAAAATCCACTCTTCATTCGCTCGCGCCTTCTACTTCTGGTCTGGCATTATTGCCACCATTGCTTACCGAATAATTATTGTATTTAGCAATGTTGACCCAATTTGGCTTAAAATTTCTTGGTACATTGGCACGATTGGTTTTGTAATTTACTTTGCCCACCGTTTTCAAGTATCAGAAAACCGCGCCAAAATTAT
This sequence comes from Patescibacteria group bacterium, assembly GCA_038061115.1. Lineage (GTDB taxonomy): Bacteria > Patescibacteriota > Patescibacteriia > Veblenbacterales > UBA10138 > JBBTZY01. The sequence continues at coordinate 2,439 of JBBTZY010000106.1, forward strand.
TGATGATCAAAAATTAGTAAGCAAAATTGATTCAGCTAGCAGTTTATCAATTGATGACAAAACTGCCCTAACTTATGTTTTACAATCACTAAAATCTAGTAAGGAACGTTGGAACTATATTGTAATTTTTGTATTATCCGGATTGGCCTTAATTTACGGAATATTTGTAGATTTTTTATAAATATCAAATCACTAGATCACTAGAACATTAAAACAAAAAGAACAAAATGTTCCAATGTTCTAAATGTTTAAATGTTCTAATGAGAGTCATAACTAATCCAATGTTCAAAAACTCCAAACTATTTAAACTCCTCGGCCCCGGCCTTATCACTGGCGCCTCCGACGACGACCCATCTGGCATCATCACTTACTTACAAGCTGGTGTAATTTTAGGTTTTAAATCACTTTGGTCAGCCCTACTTACCATTCCTTTAATGTACGCCGTACAAGAAATGTGTGGGCGACTCGGTATGGTCACAGGTCAAGGGCTTTTGCGTTTACTTAAAAATAATTATCCAAAATTATTAGTTTACACTATTGCTTTCGCGGCCTGTTCCGCTATGATTATTAATTTGGGTGCCGACCTACTTGCGATTGGTGTAGTAATGGAAAAATTAACCAACATAAATCGTTTACTTTGGTTAATAGTAGCGGCGGGGTTAATTTTATTTTTATTATTTAAATTTTCTTATCATAAAATCGCCCATATTTTAAAATGGCTCACACTTTCTTTGTTTGCTTACGTGGCCACAGTATTTGCTATAAAAATAAATTGGTGGCAAACCATTGGCCAAACTTTTACGCCCGCGCTACCCGACACTGCAATGGGTTGGCTGATTATATCGGCTATTTTAGGCACAACTATTTCGCCGTATTTATTTTTTTGGCAAGCCGGTGAAGAAGCTGAAGAAAAAAAATTCAAACATATTACTGTTACCAAACATGAATTAAAAAATCTGCACGAAGATACATTTCTCGGCATGCTTTTTTCCAATGTAGTAATGTGGTTTATTTTGGTGGGCGCGGCGCACCTCGCGCAAAATGAAGGTTTAACTTTGATTACTAATTTTGATCAAGCGGCACTTGTACTGGAGCCACTACTGGGTAGTGCCGCTTATTTAATGTTCGCACTTGGTATTATCGGCACCGGACTTCTCGCTATTCCAGTGCTAGCTGGCGCGACTGGCTACATTGCAGCCGAACTTTTTAATTGGCCGGAAGGTTTAGGTAAACCATACCGCCGAACGCGCGGATTTCATTTCACAATCATTATCGCTACAATTTTAGGAATTTTATTAACTCTGCTTGGCTTTGATCCAGTTGATTTATTAATTAAAACCGCTATAATTTATGCCATACTCACGCCAATTTTAATTTTTTTAATTATCAGATTATCTAACAATAAAAAAATAATGGGTGATAAAACTACCCAGCCGATTATAAACATTTTAGGATATTTAGCCCTATTCATCATCTTAGGTGTTTTATTGGTACCATTGATTTTTTATTAACAAATCAATCGCGGATGTCATTGCGAGGAATGGAGCCAAGCGGAATGACGAAGCAATCTCTCAAAATTTCCAATTTTCAATTATCAATTTATCATCCCTACGGGAGATCTGCCGTAGGCACGACAGTCATTGTTCAGTTTTTGAAAATTTTATAACATTGAAAATTTATTGAAAATTGTAAATTGATCATTGTAAATTATATAAATACCTGCTATAATTTAAACATTCATCACTAATCATTAACTTATATTCTATGAAAAAATCTAGTTGGATAATTTTAATTGTCGCCGCCCTAATTTTACTCTACGGCCTAAGTATGTACAACCGTTTAGTCAGTGGGCAAGAAGGTGTTACTAACCAATGGTCACAAGTAGAAACACAGTACCAACGTCGTTTTGATTTGATTCCTAATTTAGTGGAATCGGTTAAGGGTGTTATGAAACAAGAAAAAGAAATCTTTACTGCCCTCGCCGACGCTCGTACTAAATACGGTTCAGCAGTTACTCCTGAACAACGGGTAAGTGGCGCGAATCAAGTAGAATCAGCTTTAAGTCGTTTATTAGTTATAATGGAAAATTACCCGCAACTAAAATCTGCCGATACCGTACAAACTTTAATGTCGCAACTTGAGGGCACAGAAAATAGAGTAAGTGTGGAGCGTAAACGATATAATGACACGGTACGCGACTATAATTTACTAACCAAACGTTTCCCAAGTAATTTATTTGCCAAAATGTTTAGCTTTGATGCCAAAACTTATTTTGAAGCAACTCAAGGTTCTGAAAACGCACCCAAAGTTGAGTTTTAGAATAAAGAATCACGAATTACGAATCAAGAATTTTTAAACTGTCATTCCCGCGGAGGCGGGAATCTAGAAATGACTAAATTTATCAATCTAGACATAATCACTTAAATTATGTGGCGACGACTACTATTTATCACTTTCCTTGCAACGGTCTTACCGGCCGTTGCTTTGGCGTATAATAACCCCGGAGCGCCAACTGGTTTTATTAACGACTTTGCCAATCTCTTAACTACTGAACAACGCACCGTGCTAGAAAATAAATTAAATAATTTTAAAACTCAAACCGGTACGGAAATTTCCGTGGTGATAATCAATAATTTGGCTGGCGATACTATTGAAAATTTCGCCGTGGAATTATTTAAAGAATGGGGGATTGGTCAAAAAGATAAGGATAACGGCGCCTTACTTTTAATTTCCAAAGACGATCGCAGTGTAAGAATTGAAGTGGGTTATGGTTTAGAAGGTGATTTAACCGACGCCGCAAGCAACCAAATTATACAAAATTTTATTATTCCTGAGTTCAAACAAGGTAATTATTTTGCCGGAATAAACCAAGCCACGGATAAAATTATTGGTGTTCTGCAAGGTGAGGTTGATATTAATTATCAACAAGCACCACGAACACGCGAAAGTAATTTCAATTGGTTCTACTTTGTATTTTTTGGCATAATGTGGCTGGGTAGTATTTTAGGGCGTTCTAAATCTTGGTGGGCGGGCGGATTAATTGGTGGAATAATTGGAGTGATAATCGGCTTGATTAAGGGATTTATGTATTTTGGTTTAATTAGCTTAGCCGTGCTTATTCCGTTTGGATTTTTATTTGACTGGTTTGTTTCGCGTTCTTATTCTAAACACAAAGCCAGCGGCCACTTTCCATGGTGGATTGGTGGAGGAGGTTTTGGCGGTGGTAGTGGCCACAGTGGTGGCGGATTCGGTGGCTTCGGCGGTGGCTTTTCTGGGGGAGGGGGAAGTAGTGGAAGGTGGTGATAAACATCATTCTAAGTAATCAGTTTGTTAATTCTAAAAGTAGTTAAATACCAAGTTGAAATAACAAGTATTCGTATAATAAACCAGTTACTACATATTAACCTACAATCACTTCTTATAAAACGAGTTAAGTGAAAAAAATTTATGTACCACATTAAAACAGACAAAATCTTCGAACCTTATGTAAAAACTTTTAACGCAGGCATGCTTTCTTTGTGGGCAGTTGGTCAGCCGTTCTTTTTGGATTGGGTTCAACAACACGACGAAATGCCACTGGAAGCAAAAAGCGGTCAAGCGTCATCGATTCTTGTAAAACCTCTCGTTGCAGAAATCAAAAAAAACAATTTACCAGATGATAAAAAGGGGCCATTTTTTACTGAATTAATCCAGAACTTTTGTATTCTTTTCTGTATAGCCGCCTTCGACAGACTCAAAGAAGATGAGCGTTACAAAAAAATTAAGGGCAAACCTGTGGTCGAATTTTTTAGACATCTCAGACACGGGTGTGCTCATGGAAATAAATTTTTCTTTAAGACTTACAAGGACAAGAAAACAGGAAAAGTAATCGAAGAGCCTACAAAAATGGCCAAGTTCAAAAATATGGAAATTACAAGAGATTTAATGGGAAAACCAGAAAATGTTTTTTTTGATTTCTTCTCTGCAGGTGATATTCCCTACCTAATAGAAGATATTTCGAAAGAATTGGCTGACCAAACATAAATTTTCATTACTTAACAGCGTGTATGCGGCTCGGCTACGGCCTCGCCCATATGCCGCAATGATGAGAAAAATTGTATCATTGCGCCACATCGTATACGCGCAAACGTTATATGAAATAAATTTTTAAACCCTTAATACAACTAAATTAATATGGCCTCAATTGAAGAATTACAAAAACAAATTGAAGAAATTCTAGTTCGCAATCAGCGTGTTGAATTGGATAAAAAATGGGAAGTAAGTTGGACTCGTAAACTTATTGTTCTAATTCTAACTTATTTTGTTATTGTAGTATTTTTTATAATTTCAAAACTACCGGAACCCTTTTTAAATGCCGTAGTGCCGTCAGTTGCATTTATTATCTCAACCTTAACTGTCTCAATTATTAAAAAATGGTGGTTAAAATATTTGAATAAATAATCTAAATATGCTTCGCGTTACTTTATTCATTCTCGGCGGTTCAGTTGTGCTAGTTATCGGTGCTATTGGTTTTGGTTTGTGGCAATATCGTGGCGCACTACCCGCGATTTTGCCGGTGACAAATCCTATTCAAACGCCAACGCCAAACACCATCGCGCCACCAGCAAAAAATGAAATTACATATTTAAACCTACCAGCTGGTTTTAAAATTTATAAATGGGCGGAAGGTATTGAAAATGCCCGCGTGCTCACTTGGGGTGAAAATGGTTATTTGCTTGTCAGTTCACCTAAGCTCGGTAAAATTTTTGGCCTGAAGGATAAAAATGGCGATGGCGAGGCGGAAGATATAATTACCGTAGCCGATAAATTAAACAAGCCACATGGCATTACAACTAAATGTGAGGGCGACTTGTGTCAGCTTTATGTAGCGGAAGAAGACAAACTTTCCATATACAATTTAAACAAACAAACCGGCTTAGCTGAAAACCAACAAAAACTTTTAGATTTCCCCAGTGGCGGGCGACATTTCACACGCACATTATTATTTTTGCCATCGCCGCAAGATAATATTTTACTTATTTCCGTGGGCTCTGCTTGCGATGTGTGTTATGAAAAAGATGAAAGAAATGGCACGATTTTATCTTATGATATTAAAACTAAGCAAAGTAAAATCTACGTCCATGGACTGCGTAATAGTGTTTTTATGAATTTACATCCGGTAAATGGTGAAGTGTGGGCGACCGAAATGGGGCGCGATAATTTAGGTGATAATTTACCGCCCGATGAAATAAATATTATTAAGCCCGAACAAAATTACGGCTGGCCGCAGTGTTATGGCCAAAATATTCACGATGATAAATTTGAAAATATAAAAGGTAAATTATTTTTAAAAAAGCCTTGCAGTGAGCCATTTGAAATGCCAAGTTATATTGATTTACCAGCTCATTCGGCACCACTTGGATTAGCATTTATTCCGGAGGAAGGCTGGCCAGAAGATTGGTGGTATAATTTACTGGTTTCATATCACGGCTCGTGGAATAAAACTGAACCAACTGGTTATAAAATTGTTCGCTTCAAACTTGATGCCAAAGGTAAAGTACTAGGCGTGGAAGATTTTTTAAATGGGTTTTTGCAAGGTTCACGCGTAGCCGGCCGGCCAGTTGATATTTTAGTACAACCCGGTGGCACAATTTTTATCTCCGACGACAAAGCCGGCATTATCTACAAAATCATAAAAACCTCTGACCCAGATATTAAACGCTTTGGCATTGGTTCAGATAAAGTAAAAATTACTAGCCCCGCGTCATTTTCTAAAGTTGGCGGTAATTTTATTGTAAGTGGCGAAGCGCTAGGTACTTGGTTTTTTGAGGCCTCAATGCCACTGAAATTAATAGGGGAAGACGGCAAAATTTTATTACAAATTCCAGCCCAAGCGCGGGACAACTGGATGACAGAAAATCTCGTGCCATTCCAAGCCGAAATTAATACCGATTACAAAGGCAGTGCTATAATACATCTTGAAAAAGATAACCCCGCTGGTTTTGATTTTGAGCAACCGTATGTGGAAATTCCTATAATAATTAATTAAACAACAGTCTATATGGATATAATTCAAGAATCAAAAAACTTAGCTATATCTGAAATTGAAAAATTTGGCTTACCAGCTCTAATTCATTTTGAAATTTCTGAAAAGAAAGCACTTGAACTAGCGGAAAAACTTAAAGCCGACAAAAAAATTGTTCAAATAGGTATATATCTAATGGATCTAAAATTAGGCCAAGCTTTTAAGGAAGGTAAAACATCGGAACATGTACAACTCAGTATTAAATCCGCTAAAGAATTTCTTGACAGATATGAAATTGATGAACCTTCAAAAGATAAAATAATAAATTGTATTGAAGCGCATCATAAAGATGTGCCATTTACATGTCTTGAAGCGGAAATCTGCGCTAATGCTGATTGTTATCGTTTTATACATCCTAAGGGATTTTTTGGATTCTTAACTATTTTAGGTGAAAGAAATTCGAATTTCTTTGAATCTTTGACGACTGCTGAAAATAAGATGGACGAAAAATATAATATTTTATCACTTGGAGTATGCAAACAAGAACTAGAAAATCATTATCAAACATTAAAAAACTTAATTTCGGAAGCGAGAAGTTTCTAAATCATGTCTGAACTACAACATTTTAACCTTCGTATTTTTGGCCGAGTGATAGGAGTTAATTTTCGCAGTGCCGCGCGAGATAAAGCTAAATCATTAAAACTTACTGGTTTTGTAAAAAATGAGGCAGACAAAACTTTGTATATTGAAGTGGAAGGGGAAAGTGAAAGCTTGCAAAAATTTATTAAATGGTGCCATAAAGGACCATTTTTTGCTGGTGTGGATAAAGTAGAAGTAGGGGAAGATGAATTAAAAAACTTTGACGAGTTTAAAATAATTTACTAAACTCCAAACGTTGTGTCATTGCGAACCCTGAGACAAACGAGGGGTGAAGCAATCTCTCAAAAATCACTAGAACACTAGAGCATTAGAACATTTTACCAATTTTTTGTTTTTATGTTCTAGTGATCTAATGTTCTAATGAAAACTTAAAACTACCTTATGATAAATTTCAAAATCCTAAAAAAATCCACCCGTTCCCGCGCGCGTTTGGGGATTTTAAAAACCCCGCATGGCGAGGTTGAAACACCGTGCCTTGTGCCAGTGGCTACGCAAGCGACTGTTAAGACACTCACTAGTCAAGAAGTTAAAGAGTCGGGCAGTCAGTTATTAATTTGCAACACTTATCATCTTCATTTGCGCCCCACCGAAAAAATTGTAAAATCGGCCGACGGATTACATAAGTTTATGAATTGGAATGGCGGGCTTATGACTGACTCTGGCGGTTTTCAAGTATTTAGCTTGGGTTTTGGTAAGGACTTAAATACCACCAAAATAACCAAAGGCGCGCCCAGCTCAGAAATCAAACACGGCGACCAACCTAAAGAAATAAAAATCACTCGCGACGGCGTATTTTTCCGTTCTTATTTAGATGGCAAAGAATTATTCTTAGGCCCCAAAGAATCAATTAAAATTCAACAAAATTTAGGCGCAGATATTATTTTAGCCTTTGATGAATGCCCACCACCTTCCGCTTCCAAAAAATATTTAA
>JBBTZY010000107.1:0-4899 GCA_038061115.1 Patescibacteria group bacterium
TGTAAATAATTTATCTAACATAAACTATTTGAGGCATTAGGCGGGCAGGCTAATTTCTAATCCGCCCTCTGGCGGACTAAATCCTAAACAAATCCAAAATTCAAATTTTTAAAATAAAAAATGGCTAACGTGATGTCAGCCATTGTGATTGATGATTTTTTTGAATTATTTTTTTTCAGCTAATTTTTGAAACAAGTGTTTGGCAGTTGATATGTCAGTTAGAAGGTATGTACCGGTATTAATAGCTAATTGACGTATCGCTTCGCCATCGGTTTCAGTTTGACCGTCTTTTGGACTTGGAATATTAACAACCGTAGTTAACACTTTTTTTTGCAGTAAATCAGCCAAATTAGGTTTTTCTTCCGGTTCACTTATTTTATGCACGAGTACAGTTTTTACACCGTGTTCATTTAAAAATTTATGAGTGCCTGAAGTTGCGTAAAGCACAATGCCGTTGTTGGCGATTGCTTGAATGCTCGGGAGTAATTCTTCTTTAGCATTATAGGCAATACTAAGAAGAACAGTACGTGGAGCAGGCGATGAAATAGGTTGAGTGCCACTGCGGCTAGCATCAAAATCGTGGGTTAGCCGAGCGTGTAAGCTAAATGGTGCGCAGTCACGAATATCAGGAAAGCCACACAACCACTGAATCAATCGCTCGTTGCCCAAACCATAGCCAGCGTGTGGTTGAATTTTACCACTGCCAACCACATCTTTAATATACCAAGTGAAATCATCGAATGTTCCGCCGTTTTCTTGATGAATGCGAAACATGTTTGATTCAAGCAGTCGTTTTTCAAGACGTTTGGCATTTGGTTCGCGGACAGCTGAACCAACACTTTCGCCGGCGATTGGCAATATTAAATCAGCGCTCCAAACCACACGTGGATCGTTATCGTCCAGCATCATATTAAAGAATTTTATATCTTTAGGATAACGGGTGATAAAAACTGGGCGGTCGCCTAAAGTGATTAAGCCATGAGGGCGATGGCGTTCTAATTCATTGGCCGCTACTATCACGCTTTGTTCGTGCTCAGCTTTTAAATCGTCGCCCCACTGCAAGTTTGGATAACCATTTCGTTGCAACAAAGTAATGGCTTCGTCGTAGCTTATACGGAGAAAGGGGAATCTTAAAATTTCCTCTAAGGCGGCAGTATTTTGTCCATAATTTTCTAAATCTTGGAGATTATTTTTAATTACGGCATTGGCTAAGTGTTTAACCGCTGATTCAATTCTTTGTAGCAAATGCTCAAACATTAGCGACGGATTAAATGTCCCATTATTTTCTACCAGCGAATAGCCAAATTCTTCTTCGGTTAGATTGAATTCAAACAGGTGTCTTATGTCTTCTTCACCTTCATCGCGACCGCTGTGAATAATAGTGAATACGCCGTCGGAAAACATTTGAAAACATTCTAACCCTAGTTGTCCAGTTTGGTTAAAAAAGGCTGGCACGGATTTTTTGTTGCCGATGGTAAATAAAGTGCTGACATTTTCACACGCGCCGGTTATACCAACAATATAAGGTACCACCACATATTTTAAACCAGTGGTGGGGTAATAATTCATAGCGGCTTGTTGCATTGTTCCGTGCATATTCATAATAAACTGCACGTGTTGAAAATAATCAACGACTTTTTTGCCGTTTAAAGTATTGATGGTTATATTTTGCATAGTTATCCTTTATTTTTTTGTTATGATTTTTCGCCAATTAGCGATTATTAGTTAAATTTATGTAATTGTTAAAGATCGGTGTTTACAAAAAATCCTTCACGGGAAGTGAAGGATTAAATGATAATGGAAATATTAACTCCTTGGTTGTTCATTGCTTTAAGTCGGTCGTAGTATTTCATAGGGGAGTTAATAATACACTGTTCCTAATGATAAACTACCATCTCAGCTTGTGCAATGTGGATAACTAAAATCCACCATAAGGGTGGATAAAATGAATACTACTAACTACTCCGCCGTCCGCCAATTGGCGGAAGCGGACTACCTGCTACGAGCCAAGTAATCCCTTATCAACCAACTCTTTAACATATTTATCCAAACGTTCAGTAGTACGGAGTTCGTCAAAAGTTACCCATTTATATTGATCATTTTCTTCCGTATCTAAAATTGGTTCGCCCGAGGTTTTGCCAACATAAGTTAGGCGGACAATATGTCGTTCAGGTAAACGCAGAATATCTTGAGCACCAACTAGTTTTGGTTCGTTAATTATTTCTAAAGCTGTTTCTTCTTTTATTTCGCGCTTTAGATTTTCAAGGAGCGGCGTGCCCGGATTAATTCTACCACCCACAATATCCCACGGATTATTTACTTCTGGATACTTGGTGGCCGAGCGATGAATCAGCAAGTATTTACCTTGCTCGTTTTGTAGTAAAATTTTTACACCAACTTGAAGTTCCATGGTTTTAGAATCAGAATTACGAATTTAGAATAAAGAATTTAGTTACTGTTTGTTTCTTTTACAGAAATTTATACTTTTAACTTAGCCTCTAATTTTCCCAAACATACTTGATTACGCATATCCCACCATAAACATTGCGCGATTTGCAAAGAATCAGCATCGGTATTGCTGGATGATAATTTTACAAAATGTTCCTCGAATTTACTTTTGGATTTTTTTGAAGCATCTTGAGCTTCATTACCTTTTAATAAGGAAATCATAACTTGGTTTGATGCTTCCATAAATGGTTTAGCCATTGGGTCATCTTGCGGTCGAGATAAATAATTCATATTCCCAACAAAAATAAATTCATCTTGATAACCAATATAAGTTGCTGTATTATTTTCAACAACTTTCGGGCCTAATATTTTTCCTGAGTTACATGATAAGGCATAAGTTATTGTATCGCGTAAAATATCATGATTATTTTTAACCTCAACTATTTTTTCATCATTATGCCCGGCTACACAATCATCATTACCATGGCCGTTAAGGAATATAATTTCTGGTTGTAATTTTTTCACCCTACCTACAAAATCATTTTTATTGGCCTTATCTTTAAATAAATCAAAAACCTCCACCCCCTTTTCTTTAGCAAAATTAATAACCTCTCCAGCCCAAACCGAGAGGTATTTTGTAGTAATATCATGTTGAGGGCGGGTTACGATCATTTTCATACACTAGTTCTTTCTTTGAATGATCTCAACCACCCTAGTTGAATTTCTGCCAACTTTTCACCTATTTTATCACCGCTTTCCACGCTTTTGATTAATTCATCTCGCGTAAAACTACCATCTGATCCCAAAGAGATCATGGTAGTTTTAGACAAAACAGATAAGCGAGCCATAACTAATTTACGTATTTCTTCGTCGGACAATATTTTCTTAGTATTTTTTTCTTCAGCCATATAAATTTAGATAAATTTTAGGTTAACTAATTTTTCCAATATTGTTATACTCATTGGAGTGTCTGATATTACTTCAATATAAGCCACATCCCAAGTAATTGGCCGACCATCATCTAAAACTAAAACAATCTCTTGCCTTATACCAATCGGCAAGTTTGTATAAATTTTTAAAAATTGCTCCTTATTTTCCATAATTAAATTATAACACGAAATGCATTATTCTTGTACTTTTAGGTATTTAGTAGTAGAACGATGAATCAACAAGTATTTACCTTGTTCGTTTTGAAGTAAAATTTTTACACCAACTTGAAGTTCCATGAGTTTTTAGGATTTATTAATTCCAGAGTTGATTAATTGTTTTAGCATTTAATAATTTTTCTAGTGTTGTGTATCGAGGAGCTTGAGGTGCTTCACCCCTTTTGCCCGTACCGAGTTTTATTGGTTTTACAGTTTTTTTATTTTTAAGGTAGACGATGTATTTATCAGTGTCTTTATATAATTCTATGCGATCAATTTCTGCATAATGACTAACGTGAGCAATTGGATTTTTTTCATAAATTGCTAAATATTTTAATTTTTCACGCGCTTCTTGTGACAGTCTAATCGCCCACCATGCATTATTTTCCATATAAGCATGTTTGAATCCATCTTCAAACGCAGCACAGACAACTGTATCAAAATTTACCGCTTCGCCAGTTTTTATTTTTTCTATTTCTATATCTTCAATTTCATCACGCATTGGTTCATAATAATACAACGTTTCATTATTTGAAACATATCGTTGTAATAGTACAAGATCAGGACGATTTTTAAATATATTAAAAGCCAAGTTAAGGTCAGGGGTAATTTCATTTATAACAACAACAATTTTGATATCATTTTCGGTGAGAGCTAGAACAAGTTCAGTAATAGTTTTGAAAGTAGTTTTATTTAAGTAAGTTTCAATTTCTTTCTTTGTTTCTAATTTATCCTCGATTGCTTTAATGAGAACGTTGCGGATTTGATTTCCAGATGAAATTGCGCTGGCTCCAAAACGTGCAATTTGTTCGGTTATGTTTGAATATGCGTCATGAGATGCAATTTCGTTTTCGACTATGTATAATTGTGGTTTTTTAGTATCATAAAAATCAATTAAAAAAGCATCTGGAATACCACGATGATTACCATGTCCAATAAGTCGTTTTACATCTATATATATGGAATCTTTTCCAAAAAGATGCTTCTGGTTTTCAATAACAGCTTTTTCAAATTCTGCTTCGTTATCGAAATCGTAAATGCTGTATTCGTTATTTTTTATAATTATTCTAGCCATAATTTTAATCTTTAGAATGTGAAGTTTCTGGTGCGCGCACCAGGGATTGAACCTGGGGCCTTTTCGATGTCAACGAAACGCTCTACCACTGAGCTATGCGCGCGTAAATTATTATTTAGTTACGTTATAGTGGGTTATGATAAAAATTATAATGGCTGTGCCACGTGAATCGAGCAATTATTTAGATGTAGCCCCGTAAAGCACTCACTTTAGTTCGTGCCACGGGGCACG
>JBBTZY010000108.1:0-8256 GCA_038061115.1 Patescibacteria group bacterium
AACGCCGGGCAATTTCATCATACATTGGTAGTAAATAATACCCAGCCAAACTAACTAAATACTCGGCTTCATTTCTAACATCTAAAGCTAAACCAAAATCAATAAAAATCTGCTGATCGTAAATTGAAATTTTATATTTATTTACTGTTGCTTTAAACTCCTGATTGCGTATCTTGGTATAATTCAATAATTTTTCATATTCTCGTTTTAAAACAGATAAATTACCCTTACTGATTTGTTTTAATTCATCATTATAATATTCAATACCCCAAGGTGTGCCAAAAGTAAATACAGGCATAAAACCATAATTTTTAGCTAAACTAGCACTAACCACCGACAATTTTTTTGAACCTATTTTTAATTGAATAACACTTTTTAAAACTTCTCTTTTCTCGGCTAAAGTAGTGGAGATTTTCTCTGGTTTAGTAAGTGCAAAAAGCACTTTATAGTATTCGACAGAATTCTTAACTAAACCATATTTTGAAGTTAATATTTTTTCCATAACTGGATTCCAATAATCTTCGGCAATCCAGCCAAACTGATCATAAGGCGTTACCCGATGTGCCCAATCTCGATTCTTTTTATATAAAGAGATTAATTTGGTGGAAGATATTTTTGTAAAATCACTAACTGTAATTTTTGGAATCTGTTTTTGAGCAATTCTTTTTAAATTGTAAAAACCTAAAAGTTTTTGGGCTAATGATTTATAATCTCGACGATTGCTATCAGCAATAAATTTATAAATTTTTTTAATAAAAAATTCCGGATAATAAGGATGCTGCAAATCATCCATTCTTGTGTGAATTATAGTGGTTCCTTTATTAAAACCAAAGATTTTTTTAAAATAGAAAGAAGTATGCTCACCATGCCAATTTTCTGAATCAGCTGGTAAGAGCGACCACTTGCCCATTTTAATAAATTTTTCCTTAAAATAATAACTTGGAATTGACATACTATTCTATTTTATCAAAAGTAAAATACCTAAGTTTTGAGATTGGAATGTGGTAACGACTTTCAATCACAGTTCTATTATCATCTAATGTTACATTTTCCCAATCTAGCTCCAACTTCTCCGCCACTGATTTTAAAGTATGTTCTGACTCACCCTCCAATTCAACTAATGTTGGAATTTTAGACCAATCAATTATATCAACCATTACATCATCCAAAATAAATCGGTGACGCATTTTTTCTTGTTCTCGATACGCTACCAAACCAATGGCTTGTAAAATTTCTTTAGCTGATGCTAAATCACTAACCTTAACTTCATATTCAATCGCACCGTCAACTGCGACCACTACATGTTGTTTATAAGTTAAATAAATCCCACTTTGAGTGGAGCGTAAACGCACATACTGATTTGAGCCACCCCTACCCCACTGCAAATCTTTGTCATAAAAAATAATTTCCCGTAACTTTTCTTCACCCTTATCTTCGGCACCCAAAGAACGCAGTTTATTAATCAAACCTAATTTATCTATTTCTAAAAATCTTACTTCAATTTCGCGATTTGAATTGACCATACCCAGAATATCAACTTCGCCCCGCCTAAATAAAGCGGACGTCGGTTGAATATTTAATAATTATATAATAATAAATTAGACACCATAACGAAAGAATAGTTTAGGCGGAAGTTATTCTTAGCGAACCCAGATACTAAGAGTTTAATTGTATTTGTTAGTAAGGTTAGAATTAGTTAGGGTAGAATGTTTAGGGGAGGTGAAGCCCGGTACTGTGTCCGAAGACTCTAGTACTGGGCGAAGTTGTATTACTGGGCACAGATTACTTACCCCTAAACTTTTTAAGAATTTTTAAATTTCTAGGATCATCATCGGCACTATCTTTGGGAGTTTCTAGAATAAAGTTAATATTTTTAAGTCGCGGCTCTTTAACTAAAAATTCAAAACCAATTAAACCAATTTTTCCTATACCCAAATGTTCGTGCCGATCTTTGTGCTCACCTAAATCAAACTTTGAATCATTGCAATGAATTAATTTGAGTCGGTCTAAGCCAATAATTTCATCAAACTGATCTAAAACTTTTTTTACACCAACTTTAGTACGCAAATCATAGCCACTGGTAAACGCATGACAAGTATCAAAACATACCCCGATTTTATTTTTAAATCTTTTAATGGCTACTACTCGCTCAATTGCTTCGGCTAATTCTTGAAATGTATCGCCAATCACCTTACCCGCCCCAGCTGAGTTTTCCATTAAAAATTGTGTGCTACCACTATAACCATCAAGTATACGAGTGATTCCTTCAGCTAAATAAATCATGCCTTGTTTTTCACCCACCTCACGTGAACTACCCAAATGCGTCATTAAATATTTTACACCTAAGTTGCTTCCCCGCTCTAATTCTTCACGAATTACACTAGAAGAACCAAAACGTGTACTACTTTTTGGCGAAGCAAAATTAATAAAATACGGCGCATGAATATAACATTCCGCCTGATTAAAATTCAAACAATTATCTTTGAATAATTGAATCTGAGCAGGAGTAAGTTTGGGTGCGGGGCCGCCTTGTGGTGGACGTGAAAAAAATTGAAACACTTCACAACCTGCGGCTGAAGCGCGCTCCGGAGCTTTTTCCACTCCACCCGCCGCTGAGATATGAGAACCAAATAGCATAAAATATTTTTACCCTTTTAGCATAACGCAATCCGACGCCCTTGCCAAACTTATTACTACAACTCAAAAACAAAAAATCAACCATTGGCTCAAAATGATGCGATCGTCTCATTTTGAGCCAATTGGAATAATAAGTGTAAAAAAATAAAAAATGCTGTCGTATTAAAACAACAGCATTACAAAGAACAAATTTTTTGGCATCACCTAAGCAAGATCATTTTTCTCATCAAAATATTATCTTCAGTTATTAATTTATAAAAATAAATACCCGATGATAAATTGTGTGATTGAAATTGTTTTTGATGCTCACCACTTGATAGTTTTTCCTGATTTAATAATACGGCTACCTTTTGCCCTAATAAATTATAAACCACCAAACTCACTTCACTAGATTTTGGTAAAGAGAATTTGATTGTGGTAGTAGGGTTAAAAGGGTTGGGATAATTTTGGTGTAATTTATAATCAAACGGGTTTGTTGAATTATCTTCAGATATATCAGTAATTAATTGATTAATTTTATACACACCATCCTCATATGTACCGGCATACCAACGACCACTAGAATCGGCTGCTAAGCTAGTTACGGTAACTTTCTCATTATTCAACGTACCACTACCATAAAACCAATTAGCTCCATGGTCAGTCGAGTAGACTAACCCCTCAGTTGAAGCAAATACTAATTGACCTTTATTATTTTCAACCAAATCATAAGATTTAAAAGAAGTTATTGTCCGACTAAAGTATCCACTACTCAATATAGTACGCCAAGTGACACCTTTATCACTGGAATAATATAATACCGATCCATCATAAGTTCCTGTATATACTTGTGATATAGCGGCAAATAAAATGCCATGTTTACAATATTTCAAAACAGTAATACAAGAATAGCCATTATCACTTGGCTTATTAATTTTATTCCAATTAATCCCTTCATTTGTAGAGCGCCACAACCAACCCCCATATTCTACGTTATAAAAAGAATAGAACATTGCAGAATCAATTGCCAAAAAAGCACTTGGTGAAGCACTTCTAGGACCAGGTAAGCTAACTTCATAGTTCCAAGTTATACCATTATCCATTGATTTTCCTACTGTATAGTAATTACTACCACTAAAAACAACTGTGAACATTACCCCATTTGACACAATACTTAAATAGTTCAAATGCAACGGGTAAATATCAGATATTTTTTGCCAAGAACCACCTAATTCGGAGAATAGTATACGTCGACCATCCACAGCAAAAAAACCACCTTCTGGATGACCCAAGATTGTTTTAATAGAATAGACATCATAATAAGAATCATTAGTAGTCACCTTCTTATACGTTTGTCCTTGATTAGTAGAACGATAAATACCATCTCTATAATTACCAATCAATAAATGGTTACTTGGTGTAACTGCTAAAGCTGTAGTTTTTAAACCGTCTAGCCCCCTTTCTATGTCACTCCAGGTGGCCCCACTATCTCTTGAGATAATCATCCCACTAAAATTATGTTTAGCTGCGAATAAATTATTTCCAGCCCGACCCAATAATGTAATATTATTGTCGCGACTACCAACGGAAATAGACCCCCAACTTATACCATCATCCAAAGAACGGAACATAGCTATTCCATTACTATAATCTCTTTTAAAAGACAATAATAAAGTATTATTAAAACCACCTATCAGATCATAAGGTTGTTCATAATTTAATATATTTTTAGGCCAAACCTCTATCCAATTAGAACCATCACTACTCATGCGATAAATTTTTTTATTTAAATTAATAAAAATATTACCACTTTTGCCTACTGTCATACATTTAACAACCGTACCACTGTCAATAGGTTCACGCCACCAACTACGACCATTATTAGAAGAGACCAATAAAACAAAAACACCTGGATAATAATTACTACGTACTCCTAGCATAGCCAATACCCCGTCGGTATTTGCGCTTACAGAAACTATACTAGTATAGGGCCAATAATTTTGATACACATTCTGCCAAGTATTGCCACGATCGGTTGTTTTTGTAATATATAAATTGTTATCAGAAGTATTTTTACTAAATAAAAAAATACTCCCTGGTCTGCCCTCTACTATATGTTTAGGTGATCCGACGCCAAAATTTACAACCTTTTTCCACCCAGAACTATTGTGTAAATATACCCACAAAGAATCTGGTGGGGGGTAAACTAAATAGATATCACCTTCATCACTAACTAGAAACTTCATATCTACCGAACCATTAAAACTGCCCCGGGGCAATATTAACGGTGCCCAAGTACTTCCAGTATCATAAGAAGTAAAAAGTAGATCATTAACTTCTGCCACAACTCGTGAATTGGAATTACCAAAAACAGCCTGCAATTCACCACCAACCGGCCCTGCGGTTCTTTGCCATTGCACAAATTGCGTAAAAATAGGTGATACCGACAATAATAATAAAATGACTACAAAAAAGTACCTATTTAACATGACTTAATCCTTTATATTAATTTGTAAAAGAGTTATTTAATTTGATTTTACTTTACTATTATTATACACCCTAGCTCGTCCAAAACAAAAACCCCAAATGAATGGGATTTTAAATATCTATTTTTACAATTAAACTACTTACTCCACCAACCTTACCTTTAACCACTTAATAACATTGCGATTAGTTAAAATTTCACGCACATAAAATTTGTAATCATCACTTTGCAGTTGTGCCACCATTCGCTCATCATTCACGTGATGTTCTAAAGTGTGAATAATTTCTTCTTCTACTTGTTCTTCATTCGCTTCTAGATTATTCTCACCTGCTATTTTTTGAATTAATAACGCCAACTTCACTCTTTTTTCAGCTTGAGGTTTTAAATCAGTTTGTAAATCACTTTCCGATTTTTTAATACTACGTAGATAATCCTCCCATACAATTCCTTTTTCACTAAGCGGAGTTTTAAGCTCGGCTATCATTTTTCTGGTTTCGCTGGTGCGTAAAATTTCCGGCACTTCCGTAACTTCAGATACTTTAAAAATTTCCTCGAGCATTTCCCGCTCTACCTTATTGTCAGCTTTAAATTCGGCTTCAGTTTGTAAATTATTTTTAATTTGGTCTTTAAAATCCTGTACCGATTCAAACCGACCTAAACTTTTCACAAATTCGTCATTTAACTCTGGTAATATTCTGGCAAAAACTTTAGAGAGTTTTAATTTTACCGTGGCAGTACGACCCGCTAAGCCAATTTTATAATTCTCTGGAAAAGTAATTTGAAACTCTTTTTCCGCACCAGCTTGAAGTCCTACAATCGCTTCTTCAAAGCCCGGCACCATTTGTTTTTTACCTAAAATAAGTGGGTAATTTTTTTCACTACCGCCTTCAATTACTACAGAATCAACCAAAACTTCAAAATCAATTTCTACTAAATCATCCATTTGGGCAGATCTTTCTACTAATTCTTCTTTAGCGCGGCTAGCTAGCACTTCAGTAATTAAATTATCAATTTGCTCAGTCGCAACTGTCACTACTTCGCGCTTAATTTTAATTGATTTAAAATCACCCAAAACAACCTCGGGTAATTTAGCTACCGTGGTTAAAAAAGTAAATGGATTATTGTTTTTTAAATCTACTTTAGGACGACCGATTACTTGTAATTTTTGTTCACGCACTAAATTGGGATAAAGTTCGCGCGCGGCTTGTAGTAATATTTCTTCGGTAATTGCTTGTTCACCAAAACTCGCTCGCACTTTATCAATCGGTGCATGCCCAGGCCTAAACCCTGGAAAATTTTTCTGCTTTGCCAATTCTTTAAGCGCTCGTGCTTCAAATTTATTTTTTTCTTCATCAGTTAAAATAAATCCTATCTCGAGTAACCCCTCGGGTAGGGGTTTTATATTGTGAACCATAAATAATTTGTTTAAATCCTAAGCACTAAATCCCTGCCTACCGCCTGCCTGCCGGTAGGCAGGGCAGGCAGGCGAATTCCTAAATAAATCCCAATTATTTAATTTTCAATTTACAATTATCAATTCACAATAAATTTTCAATGATCCAATGACACAATAAACAAACAACTAATTGAAAATTGTAAATTGATCATTGATAATTTTAAGAATTAGATATTAGGATTTAGGATTTTTTGAGAGATTACTTCCTCCTCCGCTAAAGCTACGGCGGACAAGTCGTCGCTCGCCTTACTCACTTCTCGCAATGACAAACTACACCCTACACGCTGTACACTACACCCTAAATAAACTCTTACTAATCTAGAACCACCACTTAACTAACAAGCCAACTAAAAGTAAGGCCACTACATTAAATACTTTAATCATCGGGTTCATGGCAGGTCCGGCAGTATCTTTATAAGGATCGCCCACTGTATCACCAGTCACGGCCGCTTGGTGAGCCACACTACCTTTGCCTCCAAAATTGCCGGCCTCAATATATTTTTTAGCATTATCCCACGCCGCGCCACCAGTCGTCATTGAAATCGCGAGGAATAATCCAGTAATAATACTACCAATTAAAGCGCCGCCCAAGGCCTGTGGCCCAAGAATAAATCCAATCAAAATCGGTGCAAGCACTGGAATTAAAGCTGGTACTATCATAGCTTTTAAAGCACTTTGAGTTACAATATCAACTGCCGCCGCATAATCTGGCTTGGCAGTTCCTTCCATAATTCCAGCTATAGTACGGAATTGACGACGCACTTCTTCTACTACTGCTCCGGCCGCCTTGCCCACAGCTTCCATTGAAAGCGCACCAAAGATATAAGGTAAAAGTCCACCAAGGAAAAGCCCAATCAGTACTCGGTGATCATCTAAAGCAAATTTTAAATTTACGCCCCGGTCAATAAATTCTTGTACATAAGCCGCAAATAAAACTAATGAGGCAAGGCCGGCTGAGCCAATCGCATAACCTTTAGTAACTGCCTTGGTAGTATTTCCAACGGCATCCAAAGGATCAGTTATAGCGCGCACTGATTCGTCAAGCCCAGCCATTTCTGCAATACCACCAGCATTATCAGTAATCGGACCATAAGCATCAATCGCTACAATTACACCAGTCATAGAAAGCATGCTCATAGCCGCAATTGCTACACCATAAAGTTCAGCTAAATAATAAGCACCACCAATTGCACCGGCAATTACGAGCACCGGCCAAACTGTTGAACGCATACCAACTGCGAGCCCGCGAATAATATTTGTGCCGTGTCCGGTAGTGGAGGCCTCGGCAATTGACTTAACTGGTTTATAACTAGTTGAAGTGTAATATTCTGTGATAACAACCAACAAACCTGTTACCACTAAACCAATCAAAGCTGATAAATAAATATTAGTAGCTGAATATAAACCATTGTCAGCCATTACACTCTTGGTTACAAAATAAAAAGCAATAGCGGCAAGCACTCCTGATACAATCAAACCTTGATAAAGCGCGGCCATAATTTTTTTATTTTGTCCTAATTTAATAACCATTGTACCAACCAAAGAAGCTAGCACCGAAACGCCACCTAAAATTAAAGGGTAAGTTACTGCAGCTGAAAAATTTTTAAATACTAAACCACCAAGAATCATAGCGGCCACCGCAGTTACCACATAGGTTTCAAATAAATCGGCTGCCATACCGGCGCAATCGCCGACATTG
>JBBTZY010000109.1:0-4209 GCA_038061115.1 Patescibacteria group bacterium
ACTACCTAACCCCTAATGAAGCTCTAAGTGTTGCACTAAATTCCTGAACTCATCACGCATCTTAATTCTTTATTCTAGCTTCTAGATTCGGAACAATAAGTAATAATCGGTTATTTGTTTGTCGTATATAATTCTTATTCAGGTAACGTTTATTCCTTAGTACTGTGGATAACCTGTTAATTCTGTGGATAATGAGTAATATCAGTGTTCAGCTTAATTTGATACATTTTACCTAAAGTTAGCCAAATTTGGCTACTTGACTCATTTAAAAAAGTGTGCTATACTGGTTATGCACAATAAAAATTGATTAGTTTTTGGGTTCGGTAGCGAGGGTTTGGGGCTAAAATTTAGCAATAAGCCCTCACTACTGTCCTGATTTTCGGCTTAGACCTGCTGAGGGTCGGCCACCTAAAATTTGAAACAAAAAACAAAAATAATCTCGGCGGCGATATCTCTTCGGAATATCAGCTGACCATACGGATGGTAGAGAGATTGGCGTATTTTAAAAATTCAGCAATACGCGCCTTAAGATGCTTGAGGATACATTCTTAGTGAGTTACTTGGCAAAGCCCAAGTGGTTCGCTAGGTAGCGCAAGTGTCGCATTAAGAGCGCCAGATCGCCATTCATTTAATTGTCTTTATTGACGGGCGCCTTCTGGCGCTCTGTTTCATTATGTGATTTTAATAATAAGGTTGTGGGCTTAAAATAGTTGTGTTATACTGCCCGCGTAATATTTAACTGTAAATTTTATGCCCAGCAATACAACTTCACTTAAGCTGTCGCCAAACCATAGCTTAAATATATTGCTGGTTCTAAATTTTAATCTAATCATTAACTATTCAACTGACGTTCGCTTTATTTTGGCGTAGCGAAGTTGATATTCTGGGTATGGATAAATCATTTGTTAAAGAAATGGAAGTTGCATTGCTTGAAGAAAAAAAGCGGTTAGAGGCCGAGCTATCTTCAATTGGTAAAGAAACTGGTAAAGTGATAGATGACTTTGATACCAACTTTCCAGATTATGGTGATAAGGAAGATGAGAATGCCGCCGAGGTGGCAACTTTTTCTGATAGTTTATCGCTCGAAAAAACTTTAGAAGGAAAATTGCACGATGTACTGCGTGCTTTAGATAGAGTTAAAAAAGGTACTTATGGTAAGTGCAAATATTGTGGCGAAGAAATTGATCCTAGGCGTCTGCAAGCTCGGCCCGAATCGGGTTCATGTGTGAAATGTAAAAAAGAACGATTGGGAATGGGAGGGTAGTAGTTTGCAATTAGCAATTAGTTTATAGCCACTAGCGTAGGCGTCATTCCCGCGGAGGCGGAAATCCAGAAATAATATGTTTCGAATTAAGAATCAGGAATCAGGAATTACGAATACGGCCTATACTTATCTTGATTCTTAATTCTTTATTCGTGATTCGGAACATTAAGGGTTTATAATAAAATGAGGATTAATTTTTTAATTTATTTTTTAGGAACCATAATTTTATTATTAATTGACCGTTTAACAAAATTTTTTGTTTTGAATTTAGCTCAGCCGATTGAGTTTGGTAATTGGCAAATTATACTGCACCGTAATTATGGTGCAGTTTTTGGTTTAAATTTTCCGCCCGTGATTATTTTTATTTTAACAACAGTAGTTTTGTTTTTTATTATTGGACTGATTTATAAAAATATAAAAATTAAGCATTGGTATAAAGTTAGTATTTTATTTTTTATTTTATTAGCCGGCCTTAGTAATTTTTGGGATAGAATATTTTTTACTTCCGTAATTGATATTATAACTGCACCAAATGGTTTGACTTTTAATTTAGCAGATATTTATTTAATAACCGGCGCTTTACTTTATATTAAAAGTAGATAAGCTTAAATTATGTCAGCCAAAGTTTATACTTGTGGCGTAGCTGGTCTCACGGCTTTGCCAATTGAAGTGGAAGCCGATGTTTCTTCGCAATTACCGGGTATGTTTATTGTGGGTTTACACGATAAAGCAGTTGAAGAAGCGCGCGAACGAGTGCGAGCGGCGCTTAAAAATTCCGAGTGTGAATTTCCCCGTACCAAAGTAACAATCAATTTAGCACCAGCTGATGTAAAAAAAGAGGGTTCAGGTTATGATTTACCAATTGCTTTAGCTCTGTTACTTGCTACTGGTCAATTGGATAATAAATTTGATTGGTCAACCAGTTTATTTTTAGGGGAATTGAGTTTAGAGGGAAAATTACGAGCGATCCCCGGAATTTTAGTGGCGGCGCGGGCGGCTAAGCGTTTGGGGTTCAATAAAATTTTTGTGCCAAAAAGTAATGCCGCCGAAGCGGCGCTTGTGCCCGATGTAGAAGTTTACGCGCCTGATAGTTTAACCACCTTGCTTAATCATTTATCAGGTCGTGAATTATTACCAGTTGAAGTGCCAACCCCAATTAGTGATTTTGATGGTAGTACGAGCGAGGCTGATCTTGCGCATATTTATGGTCAAGAACAAGCTAAGCGCGCTTTGGAAATTGCGGCCGCTGGTGGACACAATGTTTTATTTTACGGACCACCAGGGTCGGGTAAAACATTACTTGCTAAATCGTTAGTTAGTATTTTACCGTCGCTCTCACGCCCCGAAGTTTTGGAAGTAACAGAAATTTATAGCGTGGCCGGACTATTAACCACCAATAATCCATTAATTAAAGTACGTCCGTTTCGCAGTCCACACCACACTGCTTCGGAAGTAAGTTTAGTAGGTGGTGGCTCTAATCCGCGACCCGGTGAAATTTCATTGGCTCATCGGGGTGTTTTATTTTTAGATGAGTTGGCTGAATTTTCACGTAAAGTTTTAGAAAGTTTGCGTCAGCCGCTAGAAGAAGGTGTAATTGTAGTGGCGCGCGCGGCTGGTACTTTGCAATTTCCTGCTCGGTTTATTCTAATTGGCGCGATGAATCCTTGTCCATGCGGTTTTGCCGGTGATCCAGTGAAACAATGCACTTGTACACCAGGGTTGGTGTATCGTTACCAAAGAAAATTATCAGGGCCGCTCTTAGATCGGTTTGATTTGCACGTATCAGTGCCACGGCTACCTTTTGAAAAATTAACTGGCACGCCGGGTGAAAGTTCTGCTTCAGTGCGCGAGCGGATATTAAAAGTTCGCGCCCTTCAAGCCGAGCGGTTTGGTAGTATAAAATTAAATGCTAATATGTCGGCGCAGGATTTAAAAACTCAAGTAGTTTTGCCGACCAGTGCCGTTGAAATTTTACGTCAGGCGGTAAATAAATTTCATTTATCAGCCCGGGTATATCATCGGTTACTTAAAATTTCTCGCACCATTGCGGATCTCGCTGGGAGTGATAAAGTGGAATCCATCCATGTAGCCGAAGCCCTGCAGTATCGGCCAAAGGAAATGAAGTAGGTGGATAGTAGCAAGTAGCTTGTAATTAGTGGAAGCGTTATTACGAAGAGTTGAAGCGATAAAGTAATTATCCACCTTAAGTTCCAATTTCCAAATCCCAATTTCCAATAAAGTTCCAATGTTTCAAAATTTTAAATATTTATTTGAACTTGGAACTTGGTCATTTGAACTTTTAAAAAATTGATTTGTATTTAATTAATTTAATCGTTTATATTTTATCTGCACTAGAATTAAAGGCAGTACTACTTAGTGTACTTCAGCGGATTTACTTTTCTACCATTTAAACGCACTTCATAATGCAAATGAGAACCGGTTGAACGACCAGTAGAACCCATGGCCGCGATTAATTGGCCGCGGGTTACACGATCACCCACGGTAACTAACAATTGACTGGCATGGGCATATAAAGTTTTTAGTCAACCGCCGTGATCAACTATTATATAATAACCATAACCACCTCTATTCCAGCCGGCCACTTCGACAATTCCATCTTCCGAAGCCACAATCGGCGTGCCAATACTATCAGCAATATCTAAACCGCCATGACGCCAAGTGAAATATTGAGTTAAGCGGCGCCTTAAGGTCGGCCAAGCTAGCTTAGTGCTACTTGGCGCAATATTTGGTTGAATAATTGGTTGTTTGCCGGGAGCAGGTTTAGTAGGTGGTCTTACCACAACTGGTGCTTGAGCGGGTGGTCTTCCACCAGGAATAATTATTATTTGTCCAATACTTAATTTATTCCCAAGTTGGTTAAAATTAGCGATAACGTCTTGCTTAACTTTGTAACGATTAGCAATTTGAGCTAAAGTATCACCTCG
>JBBTZY010000110.1:0-3758 GCA_038061115.1 Patescibacteria group bacterium
GATTAGAGCTATTTCCCCATGGGTTGGAATAGAAATATGTTTGTGGATTGATAAGTTGGTTGGTCTTGATAAGATACCAGTATTCTCTCAAGCATCAACGCTATTACAAAAATATATTACTACTTCTCAGCCAAGAGAGATCCAATTACTAACGGCACAGTCAGCTATTAGGGCATTGGTTAACGCTCATAAATAAATTTGCAAAAAAGAAAAATAATAAAAATCCCCGATAATTTCAGTCGGGGATTATTTTTTTAATACTCAAATAAATTTTCCCTTCGGAGGTGGGCGATTGGGTTTTTTACCGGTCGTAGCGGCTAGGTTAGTTAAAAAATTGATTAATTGTTTAGCACCGAGCGCCAGTACTGAAAGATAAGCGGTAGAACTTTCTAATTTTTCTTTCACCTGATTTATAAATTTCTCCAGCATATCTAAAGTTTTTTCAAGCTTTGACATTATTCTAACCACTGGCCGTAAGATTAAAATTAGGTAGATAAATAACCAACCCAAAAGAATAGCCAGTCCAATGGCTGATAAGGCGAGGGATAAGTTTAAAACATCTTGGCTAGTCGTGAGCATAGGGTAATAGCAAAGAGTAAGAGTATACATTTATATTATCACATTTTTATAAAAGATGGGAGAGTGGTATAATATAGTTAGTAAAAATTCGAATATCGAAATTCGAAATACTAAAGTTTCTGATTTAGTGCTTAGGATTTAGGATTTTAATTTTATTATGTTATTCAACAACTCTCCAATTTCAGAAAATCCGACTCCGCCCGGTGAATTAACTGGCCAGGAGCTTGAGCTTGGTTATTGGTATTTTATTCACAAGCCCTTGTTTCGTAAAATTATTACGATTAGTTTAATTGTGCTTACAGTGGTAGTATGGGGAAATTTGGTGTGGCGACTGGCTGACTATTTAATGTCCACTAAGCAATATGAAGAAATGTTAAATCGTTTAGCCACCGATCCAGTTGAAGTAGGTGGCCGTGAAAGTTATAAGCCACAAGCGGTGGAAATTGGTTCAGTACAAGTAGCTAAAAGCGGAACTGATTCTTATGATTTAACTGTGTTAATAAAAAATCCGAATTCCAAATGGGGGTTACCATCATTTGATTATAAATTTATAGTTGAAGGTGAGGAGTTTGTTGGTCAAAGTTTTTTGTTGCCAGAGGAAAGTAAATATATTTCTGTATATAACGTAAGGCAAAATAGTGTACCAGCCAATAGTTCGCTTACGATTGATAATTCAACTTGGGTTAAAGTAGTACCAGCCGATACCGTTTTACGGGTACCGGAATTTAAAATTAGCAATGAAGAAATTGAAGCGGTGACAATTGGCAGCGCGCAAGGTTATCGTTTACGCGCTAATTTACAAAATGCTAGTCCATATAATTTTTGGGATGCGAGAACCACAGCTTTACTTTTTAGGGCAAATAAACTTGTTGGCGTGGCCGAGCAAAAAGTTCGTCAAATAAACGCTGGGGAGGATCGGGTCGTAGAATTTACGTGGTTGAATGATTTTGGCGTGCCTGATGCTATGAAAATTGTAGCTGAGGCGAATACTTTTGAGCCATCAAATATTAGTGCGAAGAAGTTTTAGTTGCAGTAGCGGGTAGTGCGTAGCTTGAAGATTGTAGTAGTTTATAATTACGATCCTAAACCAATCCAACTTTTAAAAGTTCCAATGACCAAGTTCCAATTTCCAATAAATATTTAATATTTTAATTATTGGAACTTTATTTGAACTTTGAACTTGGGATTTGGAAATTAAACATTTTGTATTTGTTGGTATTTCGCCTGCCTGCTGGTAGGCAGGGATTTCGAATTTTGAATAACTATGTTACAACGTTTATTTCTGAATCTAAGAACCTGGGATGGCGCGTTACTTACTATCACCTTATTTTTACTCGGGTTGGGCTTAGCTGAGATTTTATCGAGTGGCTTAGCGCAAGGCACGGGCTTGGGTTTATTTTGGCGACAACTTTTTGGCGCGATTTTAGGTTTAATCGCCATGTTTATTATTGCTAGTATTGATTATCGGATTTTGCGATCGTGGTCACGCTTAATTTATTTTGGTGGAATTTTATTATTAATTTTGGTATTAATTTTTGGTGTAACTATTCGCGGCACTACGGGCTGGTTTAATTTTGGCTTACTTACTTTTCAGCCAGTTGAGCTAGTAAAAATAGCTTGGATTATAACTTTAGCGGCTTATTTGACAATGGTTGGGCCGCCACTCACTTGGCTTAAAACTGTAAATGCCACTTTTTTACTTTTACCGCTTGTGGGTTTGATTTTGTGGCAACCTGATTTTGGTTCGGCTTTTTTATTGATTGCGGTTTGGGGGGCGATGCTCTGCGCTATGCCTAAACCAAAAAAATGGTGGCTAGTAATGGGCGCTTTCGCAATAGTTGTTTTATTAGTGGGCACTTTATTTTTAAAGCCCTATCAAAAAGATCGTTTAATGGTATTTTTTAATCCCCAAGCTGATCCTTTGGGTAGTGGTTATAATGTTCGTCAATCAATCATTGCGGTTGGGTCGGGGCAAATTTTGGGGCGAGGCCTTGGTCTTGGCACGCAAAGCCAACTGAGATTTTTACCCGAACAGCATTCTGATTTTATTTTTGCTTCTATTACTGAAGAACTTGGGTTGGTTGGCGGTATTTTAATATTGGGGTTGTGGTTCGGGTTTTTTTATCGGATATATTTTTTAATGCGGCGGGCTCGTGATGATTTTGCAGTGCTTTTGGCACTTGGAATTTTTAGTTTGTTTGCGGTACAAGTGGTTTTAAATATTGGAATGAATTTAGGTTTAGCGCCAGTGGTTGGTATTACTTTACCATTTATGAGCTCGGGCAGTTCATCG
Source organism: Patescibacteria group bacterium (assembly GCA_038061115.1). GTDB lineage: Bacteria > Patescibacteriota > Patescibacteriia > Veblenbacterales > UBA10138 > JBBTZY01. The sequence goes on from JBBTZY010000110.1 coordinate 2,873, forward strand.
CTGGTAGCAAGTTTGCTAATGGTGGGAGTACTACAAAATTTAGCTCGGGCTTATGGCAAACGTGCGCCGGCGATAGAAGTGGAGAGTTAATTTTAAAATCCGAAATCCGAATATCCCTGCCTACCGGCAGGCAGGTAATTTCTAAATAAATCCCAATACTCAAAATCCAAAAAAGTTTAAAATATTTATCCGTCAGCTGACGGATTAGAATTTTGGATTTATTTCGAATTTCGGATTTAGTGCTTCGGATTTTGATTAGTTGTTATTTAATTTATTACTATCATATTGACTAAAGTTATGTATTTGATAAACTAATTAAGTAATCTACATTTTATGCAATCCAAACGAAAATCACAATCATTGCCTCATGAAAGTTTACGCCTGATTGCGTATTGTCCTTTGTGCGAGGCGCCATTCAACCCATTGCGCGCGCGATTATTAGAAGAACAAGATGGTGCGCAACTAATGCACATTGAATGTGCCAAGTGTTCTGGCGCTATGGTAGCACTAATTATGAGCTCTCCACTTGGAATTACTTCCTTTAGTTTACTTACCGACCTTACTTCTGAAGATGTACTTCATTTTAAAGATGAAACAGCTTTATCAGCTGACGAGGTATTGGCTTTTCATGGGCTCTTGCACAAAAACAGTATTTCCGCTAAGATAAACTGAGCCGAAGTTTAATCTTAACTATATTTAGCCACTAGCAACTAGCTTGCCCCGTACCGAATTTATTCTGGTGCTGGGTTCCTAGCCACTAGAAAACTCAGGAACTATTGGCGATGAACCAGCGGCTAAGCCAATTTTATTATGCCCAGTAATACAACTTCGCCCAGTACTAGAGTCTGCTGACACAGTACTGGACTTCACTTCTCTCAAGCGTCTT
>JBBTZY010000111.1:0-3182 GCA_038061115.1 Patescibacteria group bacterium
CTGGTTAAAGTAACTTTGAATGTGGTTTTGGCTAAGAGTGCTGATTTAGGATACAAAGTAACTGATTTAAAATCACTGCCAACTTTAGTATCAGTTAATTCCACCAGAGTTGCGCCTTGACACGCGATTTCAGGACCAAGACATTGAAATAATTTTATATTATCTAAATTCAAACTAGTAACCAACATTTCTTCATTGAAGACCACTTGAATTGGTGTGTTACGACAAATTTCTTCACTACCTTGAACCGGGTAAACCTCACTAACGACCGGCAAAACAGCATCACTTTCTTCACCAGTGGTAAACAACCATTGTTTTTGCCTACTCAAATTTGGTTTTAATCCTTCAATACTTTTAACACCAGTACTGATAAGAGCGCGATATTTAGTATTGCGGTCAAATTCAATCGGGTGTACAAAACTAAATGAATTATAATTAGTATTGTATTTATCTTTAGTTGGGTCGGGATTAATAAACCTCACGTCATCATTTAACTCAGGCGTACCATTTGTATTCCAAACTTGAATATTTGAACTATTGATAGTGCTTGAATCAATGTCTTGATTAAAAGTCGCCTGCACACTAGCGCATAATTTTACGTTGCTGGCGCGATCTTTTGGATACACGCTCGCCACTTTAAATTGACGAGATAAGAATGTACAAGGCGGCTGCGTGCCATCTGCACAAACAATTGGTGGATCTTCACCATCGCCACCGCCAGTCGCATCACGTATCCGACCAATTATAAAAGACGCAATTCCCCAAGCCATTAAAATAATGGCGAGGCCAATTGCCCCATCAATTAAAAGTTTTTTAGCTTTTTCTAGTTGTTCTTCATTACCTTTTGCGGTCATCCATAAATAACCGCCATACATAATTATCACTACCGCAATTACACCTAAAACCCCGAGGAAAATATTTATTATATTGGCTACGATTTCTACCAATGGTTTCCGCCCTAAATTAACATCAAAATTTTCTAAACCATTTAACCCATCCTGCGCCCAAACTGGTAACGACAAAAACAAACCCAGAGTAACAGATAACCAAATGTTTCTAGGGTTGATGTTTGTTTGTTTAAAAATGTTTTTGAACCAAGACATAATTGTTTTTAATTTTCAATTCTCAATTTTCAATTTACATTGAATTTACAATTAAACAATTTTTCAATTACTTTAGTTTGATAATTGCAACATTGAACATTGAAAATTTATTGAAAATTGTAAATTGATCATTGTAAATTTTTAAAATTGATTTATCATTTGAGCTTTGGATTTCTAAAAAACTCTTACTCTTACTAACTACACTCCCAACACTTGTTTCGCCACACGACTCGCCATTTGTCCATCAAGCCCACTTCCAAAATCTTCTATTAAAGCTTTGGTTAATTTCCCAATTGAGGACTGCCCACTTAAATTCAAACTCAACGCCAACTCTTTAGCTTTGATTAAAACCTGTTCTTCATTGGGCGCCGGTGGTAAATAACGCAAAACAATTTCGGCTTCAGCTTTTTCTTTAATTGCTAATTCTGGTCGACCAGCTTTTTCGTACATCTCAGCCGCCTCTATCCGCTTTTTATATTCTTTACGCAAAACCTGCATACCATCGGCTTCGGTTAATTCTTTGCCGGTGCCCCGAGCTGTAATTTGCGCTTGCTGCAAAGCATTTTTAAGCAAACGCAAAATCCCAAGCTCAGGCGATTTCGCCAAAGCTTGGGTTCGACATTCAGTTTCTAAACGCTGTTCAATGGGTAGCATGGTCACCTAACAGGTTTAATTTAAAATCTTATTTTTTAATTGATCGTTTAATTAGAGAGCGAACGCGTGGATCTTTACTACGTAATTCTTCTTCGGTTAATTGTCCGGTTTTGCGTAAGTATTCTTTGCGACCGCGAATTGCGAGGCGCCGTAAGGCCTCACCGCGCTGTTCGCGTTTGGTTTTAGCTGGTTCAAAATGCTGACGTTTTTTAGTACGCAAAATTAAGCCCGATTGTTGGACCTTCTTAGAAAAGCGCCTAAGCAAACTTTCCACTGATTCACCATCTTTTCTTTTTACTTCAATCACGAAGATACACCTCCTTTACAAATAATTTATGTTTTAAGTATAACAATTATTTCAATAACAGTCAACCTGTGGAAAAGCATGGAAGCTAGAATATAGAAGTTAGAATCTAGATAAGTACAGTCCAAATTCTAAATTCGAAATTCTAGCTTCTAAATTCTAAATAATTTCTCTACAACAAACTCGTATCAGTCACACTAGCTTCAATTCGTTTTTTTATTTCTGTTACCACCTTTTTCAAATCCACAATTTCTTGAATACCATTTTCCATATCACGCACGATAATTGTGCCATCCATCATTTCCTTTTGGCCAAGCACCAGCGCGAATTTAACTTTTAATTTATTAGCAATCTCAAGTTGTCCTTTCAAACCGTCTTTGGTAAAACTTTCGGCTACTTTTACACCTTGATTTCTGAGCTCCTCAAACAAACGAAAGGCTTTTTTACGCGCTGGTTCACCGAGGCAGGCCAAAAATAAATCGGGTGGTGGAATTTCGGGTACTGGTATGGCTCGAGCTTTTAATTCTAAAATAAGTCGCTCCGCGCCACCAGCAAAACCAATGGCGGGAGTTGCTACACCACCTAAATCAGTAATTAAATTATCATATCTGCCACCAGCCGCTAAAGTATTTTTTCCATCATCACCTTCGGCCCAAATTTCAAACACCGTGCGTGTGTAATAATCTAACCCTCGCACTAAATAAGGATTTAATTGATAAGCTAAATCAACTTCATCTAAATACTCCAAGAGTTTAGTAAAATGTGTACTACACTCTAAGCACAAACTATCTACAATTTGTGGCGCACGCAAGGCCTGCGCGTGGCACTCTTCTACTTTACAATCTAAAATACGTAAAGGATTTTTAACTAAACGTCGTTTACAATCTTCGCACAAGTGTGAACGCTTAGAACGGAAATAATCTACTAGTTTTTGACGAAAAGCGGCCCGACAAGTTGGGCAACCTACACTATTAATTTGAATCGTAATTGGTAAATGCAATTTACTAAAAAAACTAGAGGCCAGCAGTATAATTTGTGCGTCGGCCGCGGCACCAGCTTCACCATAAATTTCAAAATCATATTGACGAAATTCGCGGAAACGTCCAGCCTGTGGTCTTTCG
>JBBTZY010000112.1:0-1696 GCA_038061115.1 Patescibacteria group bacterium
TCTTATCTCAAACACATTATTGATTTCGGTCACACTTATTAATGAGCTAATGCGGTGGGTATACAATAAATTGTTACGAATGTATCCGTAGCACATTAACAATTAACCCCTTGAAATATAGGGAAATCATAAACAAATATAAAGGAACTGACCATGGATAACATGCTCGGTAAAATAGTAACATTGCTCTGCAAAATAATGGAATCGGCTTTGGGTGAATTAGTAGGCGGACCAATCTTTGATCTTTTGGAAAAAATAAGTAGCCCAAGCGGCAAATTATGGCTTAGTGAATGTAACAAATTCCTCCGTAAAGAAGCAACTTGGTTGGTCAATATTTTACACATTGACCGTTCTCAAACTTTTGACCCCAGTAAGTTTATTGGCGTTGGTTGGGAAATTATAGAGGCAGAACAAGACACTCGCTCCCTCACTCTAACCGAAGTTGATTTAACTAAGGTTGAATTTAAAACCTGCTTAAAAGAAGGTGAGATTAACATCATTGATGAAGAGCGACTCAAGCGTCATAAAGAAAACGGTGACATTTGTTTAGATGCCGGAGTTTTTCTGGAATTGTGGCAGGAAAAAAACCACAAAACATTGAATTGGATCCGAGAAACTTTTGGAATCAAATACATTTGTTTTTTTGGCACTCCTCTGCAGCACCCGCGCGGCCGTCGCTCTGTGTTGTACGTGGGCTGGTATGGCCGCAGGTGGAACTGGTACTACAACTGGCTTGGTCATAGGTTTGGTTCTAGCAGTCCTTCGGCTGTTCTCGCAAGTAACTTAGAACTTAAAGTAATTTAGAGCTTTCGCTCTTAATTACTTAGGATTTTGTCCTTAGTTACGAAATTTAGAAAGGTTCATACATTTACAGTGTGTGAACCTTGTTTTTTTGCTATACTAAAAATAGTTGAGGTGAATAGTCAGATGATTACGGTTATCTGCTACCAAAACCGAGCTATTGTAAATTCAGAATATTCCAGATTATGGTTTGGAGTAGTGTAATTTATAGAGCTCTTAAAAAATGATGATACTTGGTATAAGGCGCTGGAGTGATTTTAGATCACGAATAAAATACAACCCCAAGAGTACTCAAGGGGTGGAGGTAAAGATGGCGCTTTATATAATTCTGCAGAACCCGAACGGCAATCGCTATGTGTTGTACTTGTACTGGAATGGCCACAGGTGGAACTGGAACTACAACTGGCTTGATAATGAGTTTGATTCTAGCAGTCCTTCGGCTGTTCTCGCTACTTTCCTCATTTCTTCCCCAGTGTTTCACTTGGGGAAGTTTTTATTGTTTTCCCATACCAACCACCAAGCATTTTACCAATTTCATTAAGTGGTAACGATAGTGTAATGTATTTTTTATTATCTAGTGATTTTGTTTCCCACATAATCATTAGTAAAATTTTTAAGGTATCTAATTTTCTAATAGCTAATTGTAGATAAGGTGTTTTTTCAGTTGGTTTTAAAAAACCAGCACAGGAGGTGGCTTCAATAATTTCAATAAACAAAGTATCAATTCTTTGGCCTAGAGTAAAGCGATGTGATTTAGGTAAAGTTTGATAATAACCATACCATAATAAATAGATTGTTTTTAACTTTTGTAGTAGTGGTAGCAAAGGTAGTTGAAAAATAGTCGGGGGGGGGGGTTATTATTGGTTATTTTAAATTTAAATTGAGAAATAAATAT
>JBBTZY010000113.1:0-3318 GCA_038061115.1 Patescibacteria group bacterium
TTTTTAACTGCTAAAGTTTTACTGACATCAACTTTACCATCTACGGCCAGGTCATCGTGGAAAAAAGATTTGCCCCACACACCCAAACCACCACCGACTAATAATTCATCTAAAAGTTTAGTAGCGCCTTTAACTTCTAAAATTTGTCCAACTTCAACCTTACCTTTCAAGTACACATCATCGCTGGTAATATTCCCTTGCTTGGTGATGAAAGCTAAATTAAATTGTTCACTAGAATATCCATCAACTGCATCGGCATTTAATTTTTCAATTTTAGTTGTTGAGTCAACTACGATTGGCGCGATGCCATCGCGCGCATAAGAGCGAAGTTGGCCTTGAGTTTCAATATGACCTTTGATAGAAATATTTCCAGCTTCATTTAAAATTAAAACTTCATTGGCTTCGGTGCCAGCACGATGACCATCAAGTGTCCAAGCATTTTTTAGTGACGCCAAAAGTTTGCCTGGCGCATCTTCGGCCAACCCTTGCGTTAAACTAAAAATAATTACTGGCACCGCAATTAAAAATAATGCCAAATAAAACCAGCGCGATTTTATTTTATTTTGTTTAACAACTACCGCTGACGGAACTGGTGTAGCATAAGCCGGCACTGATCTACTTACTTGTTCGTTCACTTGTTTTAATTCTTGTTTGATACTATCAAACCTAGCACCCAAAGTTTCTCCGAGCACATTCGCAATTTCTCGCGCGGCCAGCACGGCTGAACTTTCTGGTGTAGTAATTTTTTCAAATGGGACAACCTCTGATATTTCTGACTTGGACACTACTTTAGTATCTACTACCACTTCGGTCTTATCTACCATCTCTGATTTTAATTCTTCAGATGGAACAAATATTTTAAGTCCTGACTCCATGACCTCTGACTTGACTGACTCATGTACAACTTGGTGACGTTCTAATTTTTCGGCGGCATCTTTAGTTTGTTTATCAAGATAACTTTGTACCGCCTCGCGAGTCGTACACCAGTTGCGTCTTTTTTTCCAAGCTAAAAGCTTACCCCGTCTAGCCAAGAGTGAAATATACTCCTGACTATATGGGGTAAGCTTTGCGGCCTCGGCCAAAGAAATTAATTCTTGGTCAGAAGGCGTACTTATTAAGTTGTCTTGGGAAGTTGAATTTACAACACTCCCAGGTTCAACTGGATTCATATATTTTTGTTTTTTTGTTTATTTTAGGCGATTTTGTATCCGATATATTATCCGATACCGTATCGTTATCTATATATTAGCACAGATTTCGGATTCTGTCAAACGTTTTTAGCCACTAGAAACAAAAACAAAACTAGGAACTATTGGCTAGTTACTAGTTGCTAAAAATACTATCCACGCACCAAGAGCACCATTTGATTTATGATTGCACTAATTGGTGCTCTGGTGCGGGATGTTCACCCCCATAATGTGTCAGAGAAATATCATTGGAAAATCTATGGGCTCCACATCGGATAAAATACATTCATCATCCTAGCGACCTTGGTTGTAAGATATATAATTATTTTTCATTCTCCCGTAACTTCCAGTCCCACTTCGCTAAAGCTACGCGGGATTCCCCATATTTTCATTTCCGTAGCCTTTGCTACGGAATATTTAGCGGAGGGGAATAATATTTTCTCTTAGCATTAACATGCTCAACAAAAGTTTTAGAGTAAATTACCCTACCCTCAGGGGTGGTTAAAAAATACCAAAAATCATTTGCACTTGGATACACAGTTGCCTTGATAGAGCTTGCGCTTGGACTTGCAATTGGACCAGGTGGCAGGCCACGCCATTTGTAAGTGTTGTAAGGTGAATTAATTTCTAAATCAGAAAATAGAGCACGTGGCGTATTTTTACCAGTGATATAATTAACCGTTGAGTCAGCTTGCAAAGCCATGCCAATTTTTAAACGCCGCCAAAAAATATCGGCTACCATACTTCTATCAGAATCGCCACGCACTTCCCTTTCTACTATGCTCGCTAAAATTACCGCCTCGTTTACGGTGTGATTATTTTTTTGTAATTCAACCTTCCAATTTTTATCAAACTTGGTAACAAAATTATTCAACATTTTTTTTAGTAAATCAGCACTACTTGAATTTTTATAAAGACGGTAAGTATCAGGAAATAAATAACCCTCTAAAGTTGTTGGCAAATTATTACCTAACAATTCTTTTAATTCTTGGGGTGCTAGACTATTAAATAATTTTTCATTCTTAATAAATTTAGTGAAGTCATCTGATAAAATTTTGTTAGCTTTTAAATATTCCCCCACCTCGCGCAAACTCCACCCTTCAATTATTTTTGCCACCACTTCGTTGCTCGGTTTGGCACTACCAGTCAAATAAGAAACTAATCTTACTAAACTTTGTTTTGGTTCTATCAGATACTCACCCACCACAAAACTCTTTTGGTTGCCTGATAATCGTACCCATACTTCAAACCAAAATTCACTACGAATTAAATTTTTATCTTTTAATACTCTGCCGACTTGTTTAGCACTAGCGCCATTTGGAATAGTTATAACTTGTGATTGATTATTAACCACTGACAAAAGTTGCCATAGAGCAAATGTAGAAATAACTAACCAAGGAGTTAGAATAATTATTCCGTACTTTAATTTAGATGAATTTTGATTAAACATAATTGTTTTAAATCCTAAGCACTAAATCCCTGCCTACCGGCAGGCAGGCGAAATCCGAAATAAATCCAAAATTCTAAATTCAAATGTTTTAAACTTTTTTGGATTTTGGTCATTGGGATTTATTTAGGATTTAGATATTAGGATTTAGGATTTTATGAAAGATTGCTTCTTCGTTCGCTTCGACTCACTCCTCGCAATGACAAACGTCTACAGATATTGATTAAACCCATGTCGCCTTATCTCTTCCACCAACTGCTTTACTTCCTGAGCTTTATCTTTATGACAAACGAGCACCGCATCGCCTGTATCAACTATAATTAAATCGCTAACGCCGACTGTAGATACTAATTTACCAGCTAAAGAATAAACAAGATTACCTTGCGACTGATAAGTAATAGTTTTACCTTTAACTACATTACTATTCTTGCCGACTGACAAAATATCATAAATAGTACGGAAGTGACCAACGTCAGCCCATTCTATATTCATCGGCATTACCGCTAAATTTTTCAATTTCTCAACCAACAAATAATCAAATGATTTACTATCTAATTTTTGATAGGTGCCACGAGGCGCTGTCCAACTACTATTTAATTTAATTGGCTTAAGTTTTGCCAAATTTTTATAAAATTCCGGACAGTTTACCTTTAATAAACTTAATAACTGTTTGGGGTAAAACAA
>JBBTZY010000114.1:0-3789 GCA_038061115.1 Patescibacteria group bacterium
GGATCTTCTATATTAATAGCATCCAAATATTCTTGTACAGTAATATTTTTATCAATAAAGCCGCTGGAGTTATTACGGAAACGCGCATAAACAGTTTTATTACCATCACCGGAGGTTAATGTCCATTTTAAGGTGGGGGAAGGAGTAGCAAAACTCGCGCCGACAAAATCAGCTGTGTTGCTTAAAGCAACACCGGAAATATCAGATCCATAAGTTAGATTTATTGTTACTGCAGTACTATTAACTACATTACCTTCTACGATTGAGATGTTAACTGTACTAGTATTTGGGTTAGTAGGAATAAATCCGCCACCTCCACCACCACTGGAAACAGATGCGGAAGTTGTTTTGGTAAATTCAGCGCTGACGGTTTCCGGTGAACCATGAGAAACAGTGCGGAAGAAATAATTTGTTCCAGCGGTTAAATTATTTACGGTTACATTGTGATTAGTAACCAGAGTTGAATCTTCGACTGTAGAATTAGCATAACCATAATTTGGTGCTACATTTAATGTAGGGTGTGAAACAACATCATAAATAACACGGCTGGTAGTAGGATGGTCTGTGGTCCAAGTTACGGTAATAGAGTTGGTAGTAACAGCATCTGTAGTTTCATTGGTTATTGTTGGTGCTACTTTTACTATACGATTTTTTGTTGCTTCATTGCCAGCATTATCAACTGCTTTATATGTAATGATATATTCACCAAAAGTTGTAGTATTAACACTTCCGGTAGTTGTTACAATTATAACACCATCTACTACATCAGTTGCTGTAGCGCCAAGTTCAGAATATGTTTCACCAATATGAAGTGTGACTACTGCATCACCAATTAGGGTAATAACTGGTGCTATGGTATCTGGTGGCACTACACCAGCTTCAAATGTAGCAATAGCGGCGTTTAAAGTAACAACCGCGGCATCAACTACTGCTTGGCTAGAAGTATTGGTTATAGCGGAAGCATTGGTTATAGCTGTTAATAAATTAGCTTTGAGTGGCGCTGGGTATTGGCCAGGCAAATTACCCTCAATTGCGGCGTCATGTTTACTTTGAGCTAAGGCAATAGCGGCGTTTAAAGCAATAAGGTCAGCTGGTGGAGCTACCACAACTGTTACTGTATATACTTGAGTTGTTTCACTATTATGAGCGGTAACAGTGTAAGAAGTTGGAACTCCATCAGTAAAGGTTGTGATGCCAGCCGCAGGTGTAACTGTCGCGCCTGCGGAAAGGACGATTTCAATTGGTAGGTCGGTTAAGCTTGTATCAAATGGCACAGTTAAAGTGATATTTGTACCATTAATTACACCAATAGCCAAGGGCGAGGCGGAATTAAATGATAATATATTTGCTTCGGTGTTGGAAAAAACTATTATAGTTCTTGTAACTTCTGTGGCGGGATTCCCAGCGGCATCAGAAACATTATAAGTAACAGTGTAAGTACCAATTACATCCTTATTAACTAGATTTACTGTAACTATAGATGAAGTTAAATCGGACCCACTATCTGAGGCTGTTGCGCCGGCATCAGCATAGTCATTACCAATAGTTAAGTTAACTACAGAATCGCCTAGTAAAGTGATCACTGGGGCTACAGTATCAACAATAATTACTTGACTTGTATCAGAAACAGTATTTCCTGCAGGATCAGTTCCTAAAATTTGAATAATATAAATTCCATCAGGAACAATTGTATTGGAATTATTATTACCATCCCACACTTTGGAAGTTGGATTTGTTACTGTGGGTGAGCTATAAAGATCTTTTACTTTTACTCCGTTATTATCTAAAATATTAATGTCAGCACTTACTTCTTCAGAGTAAGCAATATCAATACTGGATGAATCTTTTATTTCATCGTTATTGGGTGAGATAAATGTTTCAGATACAGTATAAGAAGAAATTGAAGGAGATGTAGTATCAGGATTTAAGGAAATAACGCCATTTGTAAAAGAAGTTGGAGTTAAAGAAGTTGTAATTATTGGTTCAAAATCACCGTCAGTAACTTCATTAGTGTCAACAAAAGAAAGATTTGTATTTATTGTTGCCGCAGAATTAACAATAAAATTTAAGGTTACTAAAGCTCCATTAGGTATAGTTATTGGTGTTATCGCTGTGTTATCTACCCAATTGATGCCAATTTTATTAATTTCAATTAAGTTGGATTGTGCCCCTGTTGGAAGATTATTAAAGGTGGCGTCTACATAAGTTAAAAGTGTATTGTCAAATTGAATGGTCAAAGTTACACTTCCTACATTAGAATCAAATAATGAGAAATCATTGGCAATTATTGCTACATTTAAATTTGCTCCATTGATGGCCGATTGAGAATCAATAGTTAATGTTGGTACAACACCTGCTTTTGCGGTTGCAATAAAAGCCAAATTTGAAACAACCATTAGCAATGTAAGTATAATACTCATTGCGTTCTTCATTCTAATTAAAAATTTATTCATAGTTATAGATTGGTTAATTATTAATCCATGAATTATTTACGTCGCCCATTTTTAGACCGACGAAATTTTGATTAAGCATATTAATAGTTAAGTTAGAGTAAGTTCTAGTTAGACCGGCAGTTAAGTAGTTAGTTGTAGTTGGGGTCACATCAGAGGAGTAAAATTTCCATGCTCCCGATGGTAAATTAGAATCAAGACCTATAATACGTCTGCCTATTTTTCCTTGATCAGCACCAGAAAGTCCGCCACTATTATTAACATCACCCGATATAATTTTATAAATTGAATCAAGTAACTCAAGGCGTATAATATGCCTGCCTATTTTTCCTTGATCAGCACCGGTAAGCCCTAAAATATTATTATCGGTCTTGTTAACTTTAATAACATAATTTCCACCATTTACAACTTCTGTAAATTCGTAAAAACCACTGGCGTCGGTTGTGGTAGTAGCTATTTGTATACCTGTATTGTTTTCTAAAATAACAGTTGCATTTGTAATTACTTTTATCCCATCATAATATTTTATTGTACCAGAAATAGTGTGAGTTGCTGGCGTGATAGTGATTGTTTGTCCTACTACATCGGCGGGAGAGGGAATAGAACCTCCACTGGCTGTACCAGTTGCCAATATAGTGCCCATCGTTGCTATTACAGTTCCTGTGACGCCTGAAGTTATATCAGCATATACATCAATGATTTTTGATTGGCTGGCCGGAATTGTGAGTAGTGTGGAGGTGTTAAAGACTACGTCACCATTAACATCAGGTGTCGTTATTGTATTACTGACAGCTACGTCATTATTTGTAAGTTTTATGTTTTGATATGCTGAATTTTGAGAAAAATTTGTTTTTATGCTGTTAACATTAACAGCTTCTGCATTTCCCGCTTCTAATATAAATGAACCAACTTTGATATTTAATGTTCCGGGAGTAGCAGTTGTGTTCACAAAAGAACTATTTTTGCTAAGAGTAATAGTCGAATAAACAATTGTCATTGTTTGGCCAATAGCATCAGCTGGAGAAGTTATTGTAGAACCAGTATCGACCCCAGTTCCTACAATATTTCCCATCGTAGATGATATTGTGCCACTAGTATTATTACCAATATCAATATAAACGTCTAATATTTTTTTATTAAATTTTCGAATATTTAACGGAGTATCAAAATTAATAACGTCACCTGTAGCTGAAGGTGAGGGAATTATATTAGCAATTGGTATGTCGCCATTTTTCAGTATTAAATTAGTATAACCAGATGTATTTGATAACGTTATTTTTAAACTGGAAATATCAACAGCTTCAAATTGAGTGCCGGTTAAAATGTATGAACCAATTTT
>JBBTZY010000115.1:0-207 GCA_038061115.1 Patescibacteria group bacterium
GAGCGATTTTAGCCGCGGGTTACAACGTTCGCGCCCAAATTTTAAAAGTGGCACACCAAGGTAGTCGTACGTCATCTAGCCCCGAATTTTTAAAAGCGGTGGCACCAGAGTACGCGGTGATTCCAGTGGGTAAGGGTAATCGTTATGGTCACCCACACAAGGAAGTGGTGGAGCGTTTGAAAAGTTTAATCCCAAATGTTTTGCGAA
>JBBTZY010000115.1:217-9620 GCA_038061115.1 Patescibacteria group bacterium
TTAGGAGTGATGGGAAGATGTGGATAAAATATTGACTTTAATTGGTTTGTCGGTTAAGCTTAGAAAAATAATAAAAATCAAAAATAATCAAAATAATCAACAAAGGTAAAAAATGAACAAAATTTTAAAAATATTGTTTCTTGAAGAAAAACAACAATGGCGAGAAACAGTTCAAACAGTGTTAAGCCATAAACTAGGTCACACGGTAACATTTTGTGACGACCCACGAAAAGTAGAAGCAATGATCGATACGCATCAAAAGTTTGATGTTGTCATTTGTTCTACCAGAGAAGGTCAACCGGAATGGATTACTGAATACGCACTGCGTTTGAAGGAAGAAGAAAAATCCGTTATTTTTATGGATGTGGACCGTAATCCACCCGGTGGCATAGCATATTTACAACGCGGTAATTTTAATGAGGTAACGGCGCAAGAAGCTTTAAATAAAATTATTGCTATGCGCAAGAAATGACAAAACATTACAACAATACTAAAGCGGTGAAAAATTCACCGCTTGTTTTTTATTTTAGTTGTGCTAGAATAAGCAGTGCTGAGTTTAGGAATTAGGAATTACGAGTTAAGAAAATGTTAAAACATTCTTGATTCTTGATTCGTGATTCTTTATTCGTAATTCTAAATAACAATATGGACCTCAATAATTTTCCAGTTTTTAAGACCAAGCTAGAAGGTAGCCCACGCTTTGATTTGAATGATCCGAAAAGCCGACGGGAGTATTTTGATTTAAAAATGGGTGCCGAGCTTAAGCTTATCAAAAAACATTTAGACGAAGGTAAAACTTTTGTCGCTTTTCTATTAGGTAAAAAGAATTCCGGTAAGGGTACTTATTCTAAATTATTTATGGAAGCAGTGGGCGCAAGCAATGTTGGTCATTTATCAGTGGGCGATATCGTGCGCGACGCACATCATTTAGTAGAAACACCCGAAGGTCAGAAAGAATTAGTAGAATTTATCAAAAATAATTACCGAGGGTTTCATTCACCAGAAGAAACCATTGATCTTATTTTAGGTCGTAGCCAATCCAAGCTAGTATCATCTGAACTTATTTTAACTTTAATTAAATACGAAATTTCTAAACGTCCCAAGCAAGCTATTTTTATTGATGGTTTTCCACGCGCTATGGATCAAGTGAGCTACGCCTTATTTCTTAAAGAAATAATTGGCTACCGCGAGGATCCTGATTTTTTGGTTTTTATTAGCTTGCCTAATACTGTAATTAACGAACGTATTAAATACCGAGTAATTTGTCCGCTTTGTAAAACACCGCGTAATTTGAAATTAATGGCGACTAAAGATGCTGGGTACGATGAATCAACCAAAGAGTTTTATTTGAAGTGTGATAATCCGGTTTGCGCTTCCGCGAGAATGGTGCCTAAAGAAGGTGATAATTTAGGGATTGATCCAATTCGCGAACGTTTGGAAATGGATGATAAAATAATGCAGCAACTACTCGGGCTTCACGGCATACCAAAAATTTATTTGCGCAATGCCATTCCAGTTGAGGAAGGCGAGGCAAGTGTGAATGATTATGAAATAACACCGGGCTATGATTATGAAATGGGCGAGGGCGGTAAAGTAATAGTGAAAGAATCGCGCTGGACAATTAAAGATGATGCGGGGGTAGATAGTTATAGCTTACTCCCACCACCAATTGTAGTTTCGCTTGTGAAGCAAATGGTGAAAGTGTTGGGCTTGGATAAAGAATAAAGTTGATTTTTAAAAAGAGGTGGTGCGTACCACCTCTTTTTAGTTTTATTCTGTGGATAAGTTCAAGCTTTACATATTTTTTTATTTATGTTAATCTCTATTTTAGATATGCAAAATTTTAATATCAATTCGCTCGTAGTCAAGCAAGCCATGATTTGTGGTTTGATTCTTGATATTCACAAAATAGAGCGGGAAGGTATAAATTAAGCATAATTATAAATTCAAAATTACCTTCAACCGCTCTTAACCTAAGAGTGGTTGAATTTTTATATAAAATAGTTTTTTAACAATTTAATCAATAAAATTAAAAACCAAAAAAACAAAAGGAAAACTTTATGAAACATTATTATAGTTATCATTCGCCAGATAGTGAAGAAAATTTACCAGTAGTGGTTAGTCAAGAACCGGCGGCAACTGATGAAAAAACAGTGGAGCTACGTCACGCTCAACCCGATCAAGTAGAATTAGCGGAGTGAATTATGTCAGAAAAGAGATATCAAAAAATAGGTGTAATCTTAAGCCATTCAATTGCTTTTGATAAAGAAAAAAATATCACCTTATGTTTACATCGGGGGTGTAGTTTTTTCTTTCATGGTTTTGACACAAGTAGGTTGGGCGGTATTTTTGGATCATCTTGCACTCACAAGTATCAACCATTAATTGCAGAAGAGGATGAAATAGACGAACAGACAATAAGAACGAGTGAAGATTTGTTTAATTTGTCGTCATTAAACTCACCTGCATTATTACAACCCCAAGTACATCGTGAAGAGTTAACGATTCATATGTAATAAAAAGGAGAAAGTAATGAGTATTAGATCGCCAAATAAAGCAGAATGGAAATGTCCGGAAAGTGAAAAGAAATACAGTAGTAACGATCGACAACAATTGGGAAATTTTTGTATTTGTTGTAAACCAAGCCGCGCGTTAGTTGTTAATGTAAATGATTCACTTGATGATGAATACTATCTGGAACAATTTCGAGCATACATTGAGTAATATTTTTTTAAAACAAAAATAATCAAATAATCTTTTAAGGCAATCGATTTCTGATTGCCTTTTTTATTTTGTTTAATAATTTTAGTAGAATATCATTCCGGGCAAAAATGTAACGATCGTTACATTTTTGACCGGATTGGTTGGAAGTATTTTTGTAAAATTGAAAATAGTTGACTATTATTTTAGATATGCTAATATATAAGTACTTATGATAAAGTGTGTTATACAAAGCTCTTGGTATTTTACTCCGGCCGGAAGGCGCGGAGTGGTATTTGCATAGGTAAAAACTAATTGTAAATTCACCCCCACCTTTCGGCCATAAGCCGAAGGGTGTTTTTTATATTAAAAAATCACAAAAAACAAAAAGGAAAAATCGTATGTTAACAATTTCAAATAATCCTGCCGCCATTAATTTTGTAGTTTTGCAATTGAATTGGTTGGTAAAGGAAATAAAAAAACATTTAGCTAGTGGTAAAGTTTTTAATTGCGGTCAGCAAGCTGGTTGGCATTTAATTTTACAATTTCAACAATCAATTACTGCCAAACAGCGGGCCGGAATTGTAGATGAAGCGGCATTACTAGTTGATTGGGATAATCAATTACGGGTACTGAATTTAACTGAGTTAGATAAAATAATAGCTCTTAAAATAATTTGCCAAAGCTTTATGTTTTTAGCCCAGCATTTGAATGTAGAATATAAAAATAAAAAAATATCACGAGCTGAAAAATCTGGTTGGTGTTTTATAAAGAAAATACAAAGATTAAATCAAAAAGTATTGGTGGAAGCAAAAATTCATCAAAAATTTGGTAATAAAAATAAAAAAAATAATGGACAATTTGTTTCCACTCCAGGATTATTTATGTAATAGAAAGGTAAAAAATGATAAATCAAAATAAAATTTGTGGCACTTGTGGTGCGACAATTAAAAGAAAAAAGTATCGTCCACCGGGTTGGGGTGCTGCTGAACAAACAATACTAGTTTGTTCAAATAATTCAACTCACAATATAAAAGCAATATTAAAAGAAACTATTGCCTTGGTTACAAATAAATATGTAGCGGCAAAAAATTCTTTAAATTCATCAACTGAAATTGAAGCAATTTCTAATTTATTGTCTTTAGTTTCTAATTTGCCAGAATCAGAATTTAGAGAGTTTGTTAATAAACAAAAATAATTTGTAAGCTTAAGGGTTACTCATTGCAGCAACCCTTTTTATTTTGGCTAAGGTATAAGGGTGTGGATAAAAATTTGGCTAAAATAAGCCAAAATTATTAATTATCTAAGAGCGATTATTTTGACAATTGTTATATTGTTATATATATTAACTATAGTTTGTTTCACAGTTTTTAATTCAAGTCTTTAACAATGTTCATTTATAAATTAATTAATGAGGTAAACAATGATTGGTATTAGTGAAGTTTTAAACAACATCAATGAAAGGGTGTTGAACAAGTTCCGCACACTTTATGATGTTTCTCGGGCCGATGCAGTCGTGCACAGCGCATCAAACTAATCGCAGCAAAACTGCTCGCAAGTAATTGTGCGGCATGTCAGGGCTGTACCAGTTAACCATAAAGAGGTTGTAGTAGCATTCATGCTCTACAACCTCATTTTTATAAATTTGTAGCAATAATAATTATGAAAGACAAAAGACAAGATTGGAGTGAGCATTTCAAATATACTATCATCTATCCACCATCGCCGCTTCTGGTTCAGGCGGTCGGTTATATTGAAAACCTACATAAGGCCATTGATATTGGTGGCGGCGCTTTAAAGGATTCACGTTTTTTACTAGCAAAGGGATTTGAAACTACGGTAATAGATCAAGCTCAAGAGACTAAAAAAATTGCCAAAACTATTTCATCAGATAAACTCCATTGCTATACTACATTGTTTGTCGATTATCACTTCCCTATTAATGAATTTGATCTTGCATCTGCCATGTATGCGTTACCATTTAATTTACCGCAAGACTTTGATAAAGTTTTAATAAATATAAAAAAAACATTAGTCCATGGTGGTATTTTTGTTGGTAATTTTTTTGGAATAAATGACGGTTGGAGTAATAGAATTAACATGACATTTCATACTAAGAAGCAAGTAGAAAGTTTTTTTTCCGATTTCAACATAATTTTACTTGAGGAGAAAGAGTATAATGGCAAAACTGCCAATGGCCAAATAAAGCATTGGCATATATTTAATGTGATTGCGAGGAGAATTTAGGAAGAAAAAGTGTCATCAGTCGTGGTTTTTTCCATAACATTTGTTCTATCATTGAAGTTCGAACTACTAACAAGCCCCAATGATAGGCATAGGGGTCTTCACGGTTGCGATGATTTTAGTTAGATTATTTTTAGGTGTATAATGAAAGTAGCTCTATCCAATTAGCTTGATACCCAATTGATTTCTACAACCTTGTTGTTTTGGGAGTTCAGATAGTTTGCGTTTTAGGATGCAAACGGAGAACATACCCAGCGGCTGATGAGCGCGAGGTTAGCGAATAAAAGGCAAAAATAAATTAGCTTTTTATAACGCTGCCTCACAGCTTGCCCACTTGCCAAGCAGGGATTCCAATTTGTATCAAGCCGGATGGGGCTTTTAAAATTAGTAAGTAGTAGGTAGTTTGTAGTGTAAATAAAAAACCATTTTGGTCGGGGTGGAGGGAGTCGAACCCTCTATCACACCCACCCCAAGGGTGCATGTTACCGGTACACTACACCCCGGCCAAAATGGTTTTATTACTATCAGATTTTAACACCAATTTTTATTTATGGCTAGAGTTTGCAAAGGTGTATTTTTTTAACTTCCATTGGATTAAGCAGTACGAATGTGGCTGATAAATTTTTTAAGTTGGCTAAGAAATATAAATTGTTTAATAAGTTAGTGATTATCGTTACTACGGCGGCAGTTGGAAAAAGTAAAAATAAATATTGTAAGTTAACTTATCAAGAATTTAAAAAATTAGGTTTTACCAAAATAAAATTTGTTAATTTAGAAAAAAATATTAGTCGTGATTTATTAAGTAGTAGTGTAATTTATGTGGCGGGTGGTAATTCTTTTAAACTTTTAAAATACACTCGGATTAGAAATTTTAGAAAAATTATTGAAGATTTGTTAAAAAGGGGCGGAATTTATATAGGAGCAAGCGCGGGCAGTGTGATTATGGGGTCAACTATAAAATCATGTAGTGTTTTTAAGCGCGATGAAAATAAAGTAGGGTTAAAAGATTTTAGTGGTTTGAATTTTGTGCCGTACGAAATTTACCCGCATTATAAAGCTGAATTAAATTTAGCCATTAAAGAATATGAGAAAGTTAATAAAATAAAAGTCGCACGGTTAAAAGACGGGGAGTGTATAATTTTATAAATTAAAAAACCGTCCCGAACGTAGTTAAGGGTCAGTTTTGGGTTTACAAATTAAGACAGCAAATTAAAATAACTTTAACATTAAATTGATTAGTGTTATAATTACTTTAGCCATTTTGGCATTTTATTATGGTTTTTAAATAAAAGCTTAATAAATCTAATTATTAGATATATTTTATGATAAAAAATATTTTATTTTTATCTGTATATTTGTCAATATTTATTGCAGTATTGGTATTACCGCTTGGTGTTGGAGCTACTCATAAACAACAAAAAAATACTGTTAATTTTGGTAAAGTTTTGGGGGTTACGAGTAAGTTAGATTTTCAAGAGATCAAGAAAATGAAAAATGAGTACAAAAAGGAAATTATTGATTCAAGAAAAATTTATTTAGAATCATTAAAAAAAGCTAGAGTTGACGCAATAAATAATATGAATATGGAAGTTAATTCAGGTGTAAATAAAATTGAAGCCAATAAAAAGTCGCGTCTTTATATGAAAGAGGTGATGGGGCAAGCAAAGAAAGAATATAAAGAAAATAAAATCAAAACTATTAATAAAGAAGTCAGTTTTTAGTTAATTTTTAAAGCATAATTTATACTTTTATGAAAAAAATTTATTTACCAATTTTTTTATTAGTAGTTTTATTTTTAACTAGTCATGTTGCAGCCCAAACAAATACTGATGGATATGATCTTGTTATAGAACCAAATTCTGTAAGAGTGCAGAATCCAGCGCCGGGTTTTAAACCGTTACCGGATCCAGATGGCAGTGGACCATTACAACCAGCCCAATTAGCGGCCTCAAACAATAAAACAGCAGTTTTAGTTAAGTTTATTGTTAAAAATATCGGTAATCAATCGTCAATAAGAGTGCCGGTTTGTATTATTGATTTTTGTGAAACAGCTTACGCCATGTTGCCAACTATTAAACCAAATAATTCATATGAAGTTAAAATACTCTTAAAGGGTGATCAAAAAGATTTTCCTGGACAAGGTGGCATCATGTTATTTCAAATGATGTTGTATTATGATTCGATAATAACAGAGGTGCCATTGTTTTTATGTGTTGATATGTATTTAGATGGTAATGATTTAAATTCTTATAATGATTGTGTTGAAGATCCGTTTATTGTTACTGTTACTGCACCGAGTATTATTTTTGAATCAATATCCCCAGTAGCTGATCAAGAGTTAAAGTATAATAAAAATAAACCAGTAATTAATTATTCTGTAGCAATGAAAAATATAGGTGGATCGGCCCCCTTGTTACCTGTTTATGTTGAATTATGGACAAATAATATTGTAGCAGGTCCGCAATATAGGTATATTAGTAAAAGTGTTGCTGGATCCACATTTAAACCCGGTACTACAATAAGAATCCCCATTTCATTAAATGGAAAAGATGTTTATAGAAAAGATTCTGGGCGTACACCTCCAGTAACAATGCCAATGGTATTGCTGTGGGATTATAGCGATTGGTTTGATGATAGGGCAGTTGATCTTAGTCTAAGTGAAAATTATTTCTTAGAAGGTTTTAATATACTATTTAAGTAACAAAATGATAATTAATAAAAAAAATTTAAAAAACCAAGATTATTCTTGGTTTTTTAAATTAAATTAACAAAGCGACTAATTAAACAACCTTCACCAGTGTTTTAATACAATTAGTACAAATACGCAAACGTTTACCAGCTACCACTTTGGTTTGCAAGTTCACGTACTGACGCTTTAGGGTTTTAATATTGGAGTGGGAGCGAGACAGGGCTTTGTTGTAGCCACGGTCGCATTTATCGCACAATCTAGACATAATAAGTAAGAGTAAGTTTTAAAATTCTAAGCCCTAAATCCTAAATTCTAAATAATATCAAATTACCAAAATTCAAAAGTTTTAAATATTTGAATTTGGGATTTGTTTAGGATTTAGATATTCGGATTTCGGATTTTTAAAATATTTTATAGATCGTTTGTTTAATTTAGGATGATATTATCCTAAACTACATTAGCTTTTTTAGCCTTTACAGTGTATCATAATAGTGTTTAAAGTCAAGTGCTATAAATCAGATATGCCATTTTTTCAACTTATATTTTTTATCCTAGTAATTATTCCTTCTGCGGTTCTGCATGAGTTTGCTCATGCTTGGGCGGCGGATAGATTAGGCGATCCCACACCTGAAAGAATGGGTCGATTAACTTTAAACCCCATTCCCCATATTGATTTAATGGGCACTTTGATTTTGCCGATTTTTCTTTCCATTGCTACTCACGGTGCTTTTTTATTTGCTTATGCTAAACCAGTGCCATTTAACCCATTGGCTCTCAAATGGCCCAAGTGGGGCAGTGCGGCAGTTGGTGCGGCGGGGCCACTGGCAAATTTAATTTTAGCTTTTGCTTTGGGAACAGTGGTTCGTTTTATGCCGCTTAGTGGTTTTTCACAGCTTCTGACAGTGGTAGTTTATGCCAATTTAGCACTGGCTGTATTTAATTTAGTGCCAATTCCACCGCTGGATGGTTCTCATATATTTTATACAATTTTACCTGATAGATTTTATAAAGTTAAGGTTTTGTTTGATCAGTATGGTTGGCTTATTTTGTTATTCTTTTTATTATTTTTATCATCTTGGTTGGTACCGGTAATAACCACTCTTTTACTTTGGGCAACTGGGCCAGCTGGGCCATATTTACTGTTTGGAACTTAAGGTCTTGACGAAAGTAAGTTCAACTGTTACTATCAAGTGGCGAAATGTTTAAGCCACTAGTAACTAGCCACTAGTTCCTAGTCCTTGGTTTTAGTAGCCAAGGGTTTTAAATAATTAATTTTTTTAGAATTTAGGATTTCGAATTTAGGATTTTAAGCTTTATGCCAACAATCAGCCAATTAATGAGAAAAGGTCGTTCTTCTGAAAAAGTAAAGTCAAAAACACCAGCCCTTCAGCCGGTTTTTAATACTTTAATCAGAAAACGAACTATGCTACCACAAGGTAGTTCTTTTAAGCGTGGTGTATGTGTAAAAGTTACTACCACCACTCCTAAAAAACCAAACTCAGCTCTTAGAAAAATTGCTCGGGTGCGACTATCAAATGGCATGGAAGTTACCGCTTATATTCCGGGGATTGGCCATAATTTACAAGAACACTCGATTGTTTTAATTCGTGGTGGTCGGGTAAAAGATTTGCCAGGTGTACGTTATCATATTGTCAGAGGTGTATTTGATACTAGTGGGGTAGATAAACGAAAAAAGAGTCGCTCTAAATATGGGATGAAGAAACCAACTAGTTAAAATCCCAAGTTCAAAGTTCAAAATCACAATAAAGT
>JBBTZY010000116.1:0-5530 GCA_038061115.1 Patescibacteria group bacterium
TTGTGGCACAGCTAATTCACGCGCCACCGCATTTTTTCCGGAGAGTACAATTGTTTCGCCCACACTCTTAACCACTCCACCCCGCTCCGCTGAAATTAATCCATTTTCACCCTGCAAAACAGGAGTATTGGGTAAAACTTCTTGACCTTTTTTAACCAAAACTTTGGCCTTAGGATATTTATTTAAATCAAATATTTCTTCGTACTCTTCATCAAAACTAAGCATGAGTGATTTTTGTCGCCCTTGTACAATTACTTGCACTTGCGCCTCAGCTGGAGCAAGTAGCGCCGGTCTTCGCACTGGGCGCGCTTCAAATACTTCTTCTACCCGCGGTAAACCTTGGGTAATATCTTCCGCGCTCGCCACACCACCAGTGTGGAAAGTACGCATTGTTAGCTGAGTACCCGGCTCACCAATACTTTGCGCGGCAATAATACCAACGGCTGTACCAAGTTCGACTAAAGTATTAAAGCCCAAATCCAAACCATAACATTTTTGACAAACACCACGTTTAGTTTGACAAGTAAGCATGGTGCGAACTTGCATTTCATCCACTCCTGACTTATCAATTAATTTGGCATGAGCTGGCGTAACAAATTCATTCTTCTTGAATATCACTTCGCCATTTTTATCTTTAAAATCATGCACTAAGAAGCGACCAGAAACACGACTGCCTAATGTTTCACCAAAATCTTCACTTTCAGAACGCAAAATTCTAAAACCCTCTTTATCACCACAATCTTTGGCACTAATTACCAAATCATGCCCCACATCCACTAAACGACGAGTGAGGTAACCAGCGTTCGCGGTACGAAGCGCGGTATCAGTTAAACCTTTACGAGTGCCGTGCGTGGAAATAAAGTATTCCAACACATCAAACCCTTCTTTAAAATTACCTTTCACCGGCAATTCAATGGTTTCGCCGCCTGGGTTGGTAACTAAACCTTTCATACCCATCATTTGGGTAATTTGACCCCACGAACCACGCGCGCCTGATTCAATCATTGAATATACTGAACCATGATTGGGTAAGGCCTTACGGGAAAGTTCAGTAATTTTTTCTTTCACTTGCGCCCAAATTTCAATTACTTTAGTATGACGTTCTTCTTCGGTTAATAAACCTTGTTCATATTGATCAGTAATGGCTTGTACTTGTTTGGTTGACTCAACATACATTTCGCCTCGTACCGGCAACCCCGGTAAATCACTCATTCCCCACGACAGGCCTGATTTAGTTAAATATTCAAAACCAATACTTTTAATACGATCAAGTAATTTAGCGGTTTCGGCTGTACCTAATCGTGTCATTGATTCGGCCACAATATTTTTCAAGGCCTTTTTATCCATAGTTTTATTTAAAAACTCAAAACTAGTTGACAAAATTTCATTAAACAACAATCGACCAACACAAGTTTCCAGACGCACATTCTCACGACGTACTATAATTTTTTCTTGCAAAGTAATACCATTGGTTTGATAAGCCATCACCGCTTCATTCACACTACTATAAATTTTAGGATTTGCGCCAACTGGCAATTCTTCTAAGTTAGTCATGTAATAACACCCCAGCACAATATCTTGCGCTGGCGTAGATACTGGTTCACCGGTTGCTGGTTTAAGTAAATTTTTAGAGGATAACATTATTTCGGCCGCTTCCCATTTGGCTTCTTCAGTCAGTGGCACGTGCACAGCCATTTGATCGCCGTCGAAGTCAGCATTGAAAGCCGAACAAACCATCGGGTGCACATGAATCGCTTTACCTTCAATTAAAATTGGTTGGAAGGCCTGAATACCCAAACGATGCAAGGTTGGGGCACGGTTTAAGAGAACGTGTGCGCCCTTAATTATTTCTTCCAAAATATCCCATACTTCCGAGCGACCTGATTCAATAAAACGATTAGCACTTCGTACATTATGCACTAATTCACGAGCGATTAGTTTAGAAATTACAAATGGTTTAAAAAGTTCCAGTGCCATTTTTTTAGGTAAACCGCATTGGTGTAATTGCAAAGTTGGACCAACCACAATTACCGAACGACCAGAATAATCAATACGCTTACCCAATAAATTTTGACGGAAACGACCTTGCTTACCTTTCAAAATATCAGCAATAGATTTAAGCATGCGGCGTTGGCCAGTGGAAGCGGTCACAGTTTTACCGTGCCGCGCGCCATTGTCAATCAAAGCATCCACCGCTTCTTGCAACATGCGTTTTTCATTACGGCAAATTACTTCTGGTGCCGAAAGTTCCAACAGTCGCTTCAAACGATTATTGCGATTAATCACCCGACGATACAAATCATTTAAGTCGGAGGTTGCAAAACGACCACCATCAAGCTGAACCATTGGCCGAAGATCAGGCGGTATTACTGGCAACACACTTAAAATCATAGCTTCGGGACGAATGCCAACTTTGTGTAAACTTTTGACTAATTTCAAACGACGCACTAATTTGCGACGCTTAGTTAAAATTGCTTCGTCCATTTCTTTGGTTAAATCTTTTACTTCCTTAGCCAAGTCAATTCGGGCAAGCAATGTTCTAACACCTTCAGCACCAATACCCGCTTCAAATACTTGACCGTATTTAAGCGACATATCTTGATATTGACTTTCCGACATGATTTGTAGAACCTTTAAATCTTTGAGTTCACGACGGGCAGTTTCAAAGGCCTCTTCTAAACGTTCTAATTTTTCTTCTTTTAATACTTGTAAAGAATTACGTTCGGTTTCAAAGGGCTTGCCTTGTAATTTTTTAGCTAATTCCGCAATTTGCCGATCAGTTTCATTAGCTATCATTTTAACCTTACCCTTATACTCATCGCCTACTTGGTTAAGTAATTCTTGTTTTTTATCTTCATCTACCGCGGTTACTACAAAAGCAGCAAAGTAAATAACTTTTTCTAATTCTTGTACGGAAAGTCCGAGTACCAAACCAATTTTAGAAGGCACGCCTCTTAAGAACCAAATGTGTGACACAGGAGTTGCGAGTTTAATATGACCAAAGCGTTCACGCCGCACCACCGCCCGTGTTACTTCCACGCCACACTTATCACAAATAATTCCCTTATAGCGCACCCGCTTATATTTACCACAATAACATTCCCAATCTTTGGTTGGACCAAAAATACGTTCGTCAAACAAGCCGTCTTTTTCCGGTTTTTGAGTGCGATAATTAATTGTTTCCGGCTTGGTCACTTCGCCATAAGACCACTGAGTAATCTGCTCAGGACTGGCGAGCTTTAACCGCACCGAATCAAAATCGCGGGCTTGTAATGATTCTTTTTCAGGGAACATAATGAAAATGTCTAATAGCTAAATACTAAGATTATTTAAATTCTAAACTCTAAATCTGAAACTAATCCCAAATGTTTCGAATCACGAATAACGAATTATGAATCACGATCATAAATAATATTCTTAATTCGTGACTCTTAATTCTTAATTCGGAACAATTTATTATTGGTTTGATGTTTTGGTTTTAGTATTTAAGAACTTTGACTATTATTACTCACATTAGATGTAACCGTCGGTTTATCCCCCGCGATTACCTTGCCATCTTTTAACAACTCTACTTCCAAGGCCAAACCCTTAAGCTCACGCATTAAAACATTGAATGATTCTGGTACATTTAATTTGTGGATTGGTTCACCTTTAATAATTGCTTCGTAGGCCTTAGAACGACCGGGCACATCATCGGATTTAATCGTCAAAATTTCTTGCAAGGTATGAGCCGCGCCATAGGCTTCAAGCGCCCACACTTCCATTTCACCAAAGCGCTGACCACCAAATTGGGCTTTACCACCCAAAGGTTGTTGAGTAACCAAAGAATAAGGACCAATGGAACGTTGGTGAATTTTATCTTCCACTAAGTGGTTTAATTTGAGCATGTAAGTTAAACCAACCGTTACCCGTTCGGCAAAATTTTCACCCGTGCGACCATGTTGTAAATTCATTTTGCCATCAATTGGAAAACCAGCGATTTGTAATTGTTCTTTTATCATGTTCTCCGGCACACCATCAAGCGCCGGTGTAGCCACATAATAATTCAAATGCTTTGCCGCCCAACCTAAGTGGGTTTCCAAAATCTGCCCTAAGTTCATACGTGAAGCCACGCCCAAAGGATTTAAAATAATATCCACTGGTGTACCATCGGGCAAGAAAGGCAAATCTTCCACTGGCACAATTTTGGAAATAACACCTTTATTGCCGTGACGGCCAGCCATTTTATCGCCGACTTGAATTTTACGTAATTGCGCAATGGAAATTTGTACTGTTTTAATCACGCCGGAAGGCAAACGATCACCATCGGCGCGCGAGAAAATTTTAATATCAACTACTTTACCGTGTTCACCATGTTCCAAATATAAAGATGAATCGCGTACATCTTTAGCTTTTTCACCAAAAATCGCGCGTAATAATTTTTCTTCAGCCGAAAGTTCAGTTTCACCTTTTGGCGTAATTTTCCCGACCAAAATATCACCCGAAGAAACTTCCGCCCCGATTCGGATGATACCTTCGTCATCTAAGTCCTTTAATTTTTCTTCACCCACGTTAGGAATATCTCGAGTCACAATTTCAGGCCCGAGCTTTGTATCACGCACATCAATTGTATAATCTTCAATATGAATGGAAGTGTAGCGATCATTGTGGACTAATCGTTCTGACAGCAAAATAGCATCTTCGTAATTACCACCTTCCCAAGCCATATAAGCCACCACCACATTTTGACCAAGCGCAAGCTCACCAAGTTCAGTCGCGGCACCATCGGCCAACACATCGTTAATTTTTACCTTTTGCCCTTTATTTACCACTGGTTTTTGATTCAAACAAGTAGAAGCGTTAGAACGACGAAATTTACCCAAAACATAAGTATGCACTACGCCCTCTGAATCACGTATTTCAATTTTATCACCTTGCACAGTTACTATTTCGCCAGCTTGATTAGCAGTTACAGTTTGGCCCGAATCTTGCGCGGCTTTAGCTTCGGCGCCAGTACCAATTACCGGAGCTTGCGGACTAATACAAGGTACGGCTTGTCGTTGCATGTTGGTACCCATGAGGGCTCGCACGGCATCGTCGTGTTCCACAAAAGGAATAATAGAAGTAGTAATAGAAACAATTTGCTTTGGCGAAACATCCATATAATCCACTTTATACACCCAATCCATTATTGGTTGGCCATGAAGTCGTACCTCAGCGTGTTCATTTACAAAATAGCCATCAGCGGTAGTTGGCGTAGTAGCTGGAGTAGTTACGCCACGCTCTTCATCAAAAGCATCAAGCCAAATAATTTCCGAAGTCACGTGCGGCTTAACTGGAATAGTTTTATTGCCAGATAATTTTAATTTACCTGCTAACTCAACATCAATTTTTGCACCAGCTGAAGCAAGCTCTGAACCGTCGTCGGCTTTAATATCTTCTCGTAAAATTTCACCAACAGCTGATTTGCCGTCATTTGATACATCATGAGTTACTTTACAAAAAGGGGTTTCAATAAAACCATAGGTATTAATTCGGGCATACGAAGCAA
>JBBTZY010000117.1:0-1022 GCA_038061115.1 Patescibacteria group bacterium
TATTTATGAGCTAACCGCTAGTACTACGGTTGCAGTTTCAATGAGCTAAAGCGACGTTTTGACTTTGAACACTAATAATAGTATAATTAATCTTGCTTTAACTGTTTGATTATTTAACTGTAATACTGTAACCGAACGAAAATTAGTTTGTTAAAAAAGCAATGAACTACCTTAATAATAATTTGGTGATGTATCATCAATATTATTAAAAAGCGTTCATTCTCCGAAGCTTGTCCATTCCTCCTACGCTAAAGCTTCGGAGGATTCTCATTATTTGATACCCCACAACAAGTTGTGGATATTCTAGCGGAGGAGAAATAAAATGAACTTTCGCACTCAATTTCATATTCTATTTTTGCGATTTTTACTAATTTTAGTAAAAACCGCCAAATTTTTACAGAGACCAGCACGGTCTCTGATTTTGCTTTTTAAAAAAATAACTAAACCAATTGGTAATTTATTAATCAATTGGTTAATTATTAGACCTTATACTTTATTGTTTAAATTGAAAGCACCTCTAAACCACTGGCGGGCACATTTCACGCCTTATCAATTGGGCCGCCCAGAAACTATCATTTATATAGCCTTATTTTTAAGTTTACTAGTATCGACAAATAGTTTTAAAATCAAAGCATTAGCTTCCGAAGATTTTGGATTAAATAATTTAATATCACCGCTTATAATACCAGAGGAAGAATTTTTTTCTGGTGACAACGAAACAGATGGGCAGTTAACACTGCCCAATGATTCTTCCTATACGCTCACACCCGATGGCGCGGCTATACTCAAACCAACTTTAGTTAGCACCCTACCTGGCACCCTCGGCCGAAAAAGTTTGGAATATTATACTATACGTTCAGGCGATACCATTTCGAGTGTAGCTACTCGATTTAATCTAAAAATGACAACCTTGTTGTGGGAAAACCGATTAACTGAAAGATCAACTCTTAGAATTGGGCAAACCTTGACTATTTTACCAAGCGATGGCGTAAGTTATCGTATTGGTCGAGGTGATACTTTAG
>JBBTZY010000118.1:0-3020 GCA_038061115.1 Patescibacteria group bacterium
GCAAACTTTTCAAAACATGGTCCCCTATCTCCGCGAAATTAATTTATTAAATCACTTAAATAAAAAACATTTAAAACTTATCCACACCCTTGAAAATTGTCGTAATTTATTGTTTGGTATATACTAAAAATAGGTTGGTTTAGTATTATTAATAGAAATTTTATGTTAGCAGGAAGTTACCATAGGACAATTAGCTCAAATGATCGCTGATGGCTTTGCTAATACTGCCACTAAGCAGGATATAGCCAATATGGCCACTAAGGACGATATTAAAGATTTAAAAGCAGATATTGCTGGTATTGACGCACGTCTTGGTGTAGTGGAAACAAAATTAGACAAGGCCTTATATAAGGAAATTGATTTACACGAACGTTGGACCCGCCTGCCAAAGCTGTTTCCTCAGATTAACGTATGATGATTAGTATATTTGGGTTAATTATTAGAAATACTGAAACTAAGTTGGGCTAGCGGCGGGCAGGTTAAACAACTCGCTACCAAAGTCGGCTTAGTGTTGGAAGTTTAAATTTAGGATTTTAGTAATTTGGATTTATTTAGGACAGTGCCCCGTAGTGAAGCCGAAGCTTATACTATTCGGGGTTTAAATATTCGGATTTAGCTTGCCCACCGGAGAGGCGGGGATTTAAATGTATTATGACCATAGAAGAATTAAAGAAAAAAATAACCCCCCTAATGTCCTCTGCTGGAGTTCAGTATGCTGGTGTATTTGGTAGTGTGGCACGAGGTGAAGCTGGCCCGCAAAGCGATGTGGATATTTTGGTTAAATTTATTCCACCAGTTACTTTTGCCGCTTACCTTAAACTTGGCGATGATTTACGTGCTGAATTAGGGCAAAAGGTTGATTTAATAACCGAAGGGGCAATTAATAAGTTTTTGCGACCACAAATTGATCGCGATCTCAAAGTCATTTATGGACAAAGATAGCATCTATTTGGAGGAGATTAAAGAATTTTGTCATAAAATAATGGCGTTTATGGTGGGGGTTGATTATGAATCGTTTGTTAAAGACGAAAAGTTACAACTAGCAGTAATAAAGTTAGTGGAAAATATTGGCGAAGCAACTAAACGTTTGTCTGATACTACTAAAGTACGTTATCCAAGGGTAGAGTGGAAAAAGGCTATGGCGATGCGTGATCGGCTGGCGCATGATTACATGGGAGTGGATTTAGAGATAGTGTTTGACGTTGCAGTCAACGAAGTTCCGTCTCTGTTAGAAAATTTACAATAAACACTATTTAAAAAATTGACTAGTATAATCTTCTTTGTTATATTTTATTTATGAAAGATGTTTGGCAAACTATATTTCGGGCAGTATATCCTCACCAAGATCCAGTTTCTATTAAACGGGAATATGGTTTGCCCAATCAAATTAACCTTCAGGTACAAATTTCGGCTGATGGCTGGTTTGTTGTTACTTCACCCGATTTGCCTGGTTTAGTTACTCAAGCTCGTTCTCAATCAGAATTAATTGAAATGGTAAACGATGCCGTACTGACTTATTTTGATGTACCAAAAACTAAGGCTGATATAGTTTACGATCAGTTTAATTTAGGTGGAGAATTAGTCCAATATCAAGGACAATTACAAACTAAAACTATTTAAATGAAAATTTGTGGGAGGAACAAATTTTACCAGACGACAATGTATCAGAGCTCTAACTAAGCTTGGTTTTGTTTTATCCAATAAACGTCACGGTATTCATGATAAGTTTGTTCCGCCGTCAGAATTATTAAATCAATCTATGAATTTATTGTATAACCCTGAAAAATGCTAACACTTTATGTAACTAATTATTTAGGCCCATAAGGCCTATTTAACTAAGTTCGCCAATAAATACCTTGGTCGAGGTGTTTATCTGTGTACTTAGTTTTTTTGTGTCATCCCCGCGCCGTATCCAAAATAATTCTCCCTTTCACAAAAGGGAGTACCCTAAAAAGGGGGAGGGATTTATACACTGTCATTCCTGCGTAGGCAGGAATCCAGAACAAAAAATAAACATTTATTCATTAATTCATTATGACATTGATTTGAAATTTGAAATTTGTCATTTGATATTAAAAAACTAGCTTCTAAATTCTGATTGCTTTAGCAATCATCCGCCGATGAGGCGGATTAAAGTAAAACTTTCATTCTTAATTCTAAAAAAATATGAAAAAATTATCTAAATTATCTCTCGCGTTAGTTCTAGCGCTGGGAGTATACACCGTCGGCTATTCTGCCATGGCCGCTTTAACATTTGGCGCCTTAACGGCTACTAGTGATGGAGCGTTGACGGTAGAAGCTGCAGCTGCTTCGAACACTATTTATAATGCAGCTCAAGTGGGTGGTACTATTACACTTGGTGGCACTGCTGGCACTGGAGCTATTACTCTCGGTTCTTCATCTGCTACGCAAGCCGTTGCTATTTCTGCAGGCGCAGGCGCAGGCGCAGTAACAATCGCTAACGTTCAAGTTGGCGGCTCTGTCGCAGTCGGTAATGCTATGACAACTGGTACATTCACTGTTGGAGGAACTCTCACAACTGGCGCAATCACTCTCGGTCAAACTACAACAGGCGCAACAGGCACAGTGGATATTATGAGCGC
Organism: Patescibacteria group bacterium; assembly: GCA_038061115.1. GTDB lineage: Bacteria > Patescibacteriota > Patescibacteriia > Veblenbacterales > UBA10138 > JBBTZY01. The sequence goes on from JBBTZY010000118.1 coordinate 2,604, forward strand.
TGCTGGCGTATCTTCAACCCAAACTGTCACAATCGGTGGAGGTACTTCAGCCACAGCCGGTGGTAAAGTTGTAAATATTGCAAATGGCGTTCCAGGTGCTTCAACTACAAATACAGTGGCTATCGGCACAGCAGGTACAACGACTGGTACTGTCGGTGTCACGATTGGTTCAGTAGGCGCGGCCGCTCACACTACTGCCATTAGAGGTGGTAACGGAGCAACGGCTATTACTTTGACTCCGGAGGCTACGGCAGGAAGCATCGTTATTGGTGCGGCTGCAGGCGCAGGAACAATTACTCTCGGTTCATCTTCAACAACACAAGCAGTGATAATTAACGGAGGAGCTGGCGCAAGCACAACAGCAATCGCTAACGTTCAAGTTGGCGGCTCTGTCGCAGTCGGTAATGCTATGACAAC
>JBBTZY010000118.1:3120-5619 GCA_038061115.1 Patescibacteria group bacterium
TTAGAGGTGGTAACGGAGCAACGGCTATTACTTTGACTCCGGAGGCTACGGCAGGTCAAATCGTAATTGGTGCTACAGCTGGAGCCGGAGCGATCACTCTCGGTTCTTCATCTACTACACAGACGGTCAACGTTGGTACAGGCGCTGGCGCTCCAACTATCAACGTTGCTACAGGCGCCGCGGGGGACCTTACTATTGGCTTTGCATCTTCAACCGCTACTGGTCTTCGACTTGCCTCTCGTCGTGTGAGTCTAGGTAATAAACTAGCTCATAAGGATTGCGCTGACGCCGCATGTAGTCCAACGGTAAGCGAAATTCTCGACTCTGGTCTCTTCATCGCTGCTGCTTCAGCTAACCGTGCCTTTACCTTGCCTACGGCTGCACAAACTGCTGGTGATGGGGCGGGGTTAGTTGCTGGTTTACCTGGAACGGCTGCTGTCGGTGATACCTTCTCTTTTGTCATCTCTAATAGTGGTGCCAGTACTGTAACCGTGACTGCTGGTACTGGCGGCACTCAAGTGGGCAATGCAGTTATCGGGGCTGCTGCAACAAAGGTTGTTTTCTGCCGAGTTACTTCAATTACTACAAATTCCGAAACGGTCACTTGCTACTAGTCGTGAGTTAACTTTATTATTTAATTTTGACCACGCCTATGAAAAAAATATTTAAATTTAAATCTCCGCCTTTGAATGCTTCGCGCAGTCACCACGCCCAATGGCGGGGCCAAAGCAACACCTTTGGGTGGATTAAAAAGTCAGCTCTGTTGATAGTAATGTTATCGGTTTTGTTGGTGGGTAAAAATGTTTTAGCCGCTGATGAATTAACATATTCAGTGGACAATACTATTCGACTTACTGGAAGTAATAATTTAGACATTATTATAAGAGCTGGCTCACAAGCTACCACCCTGGTTATTGGAACAACCACCTTTACCGTTACAGTTGCGGTAGGTGACGTTTTTACAGTTGAAAGTACGACTTTGAATACACTTTCTAATGATGGTGGTTTTACCAGTCAATGTGTTGCTGGTGCTTCTAGATTAGTTATCAATGGTACAGGTAGTGCAGTTGTAGTTACACCCTCAACATCATCTTTTTGTGTAGTTCCTACAGCTGGTGGTGGATCACCGTATGTCCCCACTACACCAGCGGCGGATGTTACGCCTCCTACTAACACTTCTGTTGTAATTGCAGGTGGGGTAGCCGAGACGACGTCCACTACTGTGACTTTGACACTTGGTGCGACGGATGCGGCGCAGATGACGGTGTCGGAAAGTGTTTTGTTTGCTGGTGCGAGTTGGGAGAGTTATGCTACATCTAAATCCTTTACTTTAAGTTCTGGCGCGGGTGTGAAAACGGTTTATGCGAAGTTTAAAGATGCCGCTGGTAATATTTCTACCGCGGTATCTGATATGATTACTTTAAATACCACTGGTGTTCAACAACCTGATGTTGTTCAACCGCAGTACGAACCACAATACGAAGGGGGTATAGATGTGGCTGGGCGTACCACTCGGATTACTCAAGTGGTAATGCAGGAAAAAGCCGCGGTTACTACTATTAATCGATCTCTGGTGGCTAGGGTTAAGGGTCGTATTTTATTGCAAGCCGAAGCCAATGGTGAGGCTTGGTATGTTGAACCATTGTCTAGTAATAAATTTTACCTAGCTGATGGTACTAGCGCCTATGCGGCTTTGCGTAAATTTGGTTTGGGTATTACCAATGCTAATTTAGTTAAAATTCCGGTTGGCACTGACACGCGTTTTGTGATGGACGATACTGATGGCGATGGTCTGCCTGATAAATTGGAAGAAGGTTTAGGTACTGATTTGTTTAATTCTGATACCGATGGTGATGGTGTATCAGATGCCGACGAGGTGCTTAAAAAGAATACCAATCCATTAAGTACTGGTCGTTTGTCTTATAATACATCGTTAACTAATCGGTTGAAGGGACGCATTTTATTGCAAACTGAATCGCGTGGTGAGGCTTGGTACGTAAATCCGGTTGATGGTAAACGGTATTATTTGGCCAATGGCCCAGCGGCTTATCAAATTATGCGTTTCTTGTCGCTTGGTATTACCAATACCGACCTGCGCAAGATTGGGGTAGGTGAGTTGACTGAATAAAAATAAATTAAAATTATTACCCTAAATAAATTATAAACAATTAACCACCCAGTCCACGCCAATGGCTGGGTGGTTTTTATAAATAATACCATGGACCTAGGACAATTCTGAACTCTATCTTGATGGTAGGGTTTCTGGGGTTCGATTCCCCGTAGGTCCATGGCAAATAAAACACCACTCTTGGTACCGCTACTCAAAAAGCTCTAAAAGTTTATCAGGAGGCCAATTATTTGGACCCAACCGGTAAACTCGATAAAGCTACAGTGGATCACTTTAAGTCGTTGTAAAAATAAACAACAATTTAATAATCAACAAAAACGGCATAATGGACATTTCTAGTTGCTAACTGATTGGTTTAGAGGGTTGAGCTA
>JBBTZY010000119.1:0-1468 GCA_038061115.1 Patescibacteria group bacterium
ATTCGACGTTAAAATCTTTATATAACCCTAATAATTTTGGTAAAACGAAAGTAACCATTATAAACATTACGATCAACATTCCAACTATAACAATTAGCGGATATACTAAGGCGCCTTTTAGTTTACTTTTAAATTCACGTTCTTTTTCTAAATTATCCGCGAGCCTAAGAAGAATTTCACCCAACTTTCCAGATGCTTCCCCCGATTTAACTAATGATATATATAATTTAGAAAACATACCTCGATAATCTAATAATGCAACAGAAAATGAAGATCCCCCTTTAATTTTTGAGTCTACATCTTCGATCATTTTTTTTAGAACTATTTTTTGTGTTTGTTTTTTCAAAATTTCTAAAGAATCAATAAGGGTTAAGCCAGCATTTAACATCAAAGCAACTTGGCGGGTAAAATCTACAATATCGTTAAAATCAACTTTCTGAGTAAGATTATTAAATAAAGTAAATTCGGTATTTTTTATTTCCGTTACCGAAATAGGAAAGTAGTCATTTTTTTGTAAGTAATCTATCACCATTTCCTTGCTAGTTGCCTCGATTTTTTTTACGACCGCCACACCATCTTTTAAAGCCTTATATTGAAATAGCATATATTTACTTGATAAGTCTCATAATTTCTTTTGGTCTAATCGCATAGGAGTAAGCTACTTCTTTAGTAATTATTCCTGCACGGTAAAGATTAAGAAGATTTTTTTCAAATAAGATCGAACCTTCATTTTCTGTCGTCTCTAAAATATTTGCTATTAGAAAAGTCTTTCCTTCCCGTATGCTATTTGAAATAGCAGAGTTATTTAATAATATTTCAACTGCTGGGATACGATCTAGTGAGTTTTGTTTAGGTATTAATCTTTGGGTGACTACCATTTTTAATACAACCGCCAATTGATTTTTAATTTGATTTTGCTGGTGGGGAGGAAATGCATCAATAATTCTATCGATCGATTCAGGCGCGGAATTTGTGTGTAATGTCGAAAAAACTAAATGACCTGTTTCTGCTGCAGTTAAAGCTAGTGATATCGTTTCAAAGTCACGCATCTCACCAACTAACACAACGTCAGGATCTTCTCTCAATGCTGACTTTAAAGCAACAGTCCAAGAGTGAGTATCCTGATGTAGCTCTCTTTGTGAAATTATCGATTTGTGTTTTGGATAGATATATTCGATGGGATCTTCGATAGTAATGATATGTTTAGCGTATTTTTGGTTAATTTCGTTAACAAGCGATGCTAAAGTTGTTGATTTGCCTTCTCCAGTCGGACCTGTCAATAAAACTAGACCCTGACGATAGTCCGTACATTGATGTAAAAGTGCTGGTAAGAATAGCTCTTCCAAAGTGCTGATTCTTGATTGAATAGAACGAAAACTTCCACATAACAAATTTTGAGCATAATAAAGATTAACTCTAAAGCGGGCATTTTTAATTTTGTAGGCAAGGTCAATTTCCCGATTAACAA
>JBBTZY010000120.1:0-1052 GCA_038061115.1 Patescibacteria group bacterium
TGACCGTTTCTTGATTATTAAATTTATAGTTATTACGATTTAAAACGTAAACATCGGACATAAAATCTTCTCCAAATAGATCATAAACTAATTTATATATATCCGTACCTCCGGTATTTCTGGTATTTGATTCACCTACATAAATATGTTTATTATTGGAGGCGATCATATCTATGTCAAAATGTCCACGATAACCTGCTTCCGAATACTGTTCGGCAATATAATATCCTGTATCAATAATTCTGGCGGCCGTTCTCTCGTTTATGACGTCTTCATGGATGTCTAGGCCATAATATTTACCTTCTTTTGTGACCATCATTACACAGTAGTAAAGCATCTCAATTTTGCCACTTTTATGTATCTTAAATTCAATATTTGGAAAAGCTCCTGGCGTTGCATAATTAACACTAATTAATTCTTCAATAATAATTGGAAATCTTTCCCAATAACCATCTTCGCTTAATAACTCATATATTCGTTTTTCGCAAGACTTATAATCTTTTGGTAGTTCGCCGTCACGAAATATTAACACTCCCTGACCGCCACTACCTTTATTTGTTTTTAAAACAACACCTTTTTCCTTTATATATCGATTAGCAGCAATTTTAGCAGCGTCCAGTTTTCCAACACATATAACACCATCAGGCATGATAAAATCTGGTTCCTCGGCACGACTTTGCTGTGCCAACTGTCTTATTCCGGACTTACTTCCAAAGAAGTTCACAGTCCAAGCATTTTCTAGTTCCGGAGATTCCGGAGTAACTACATTTATTCCGAACTGGATCATTCTTTCCTTTAACTCTAAAAATTCCGGTGAAGTCGCATAACTGATCAAGGTAACTTTGTGATATTTTTTTGCTTTTGTAATAATTTCGCCGAATAACTGTTTATCTGTGTATAAATCTTTACAGATTAAGGATGTCTTCATTTGTGGAACATATATATCAACTTTTTTGTTATTTGTAATGGATTGAAAATAATTTTTAAAAGTATTTGAAATTTCAATTGGAGAAATATAAATAAATTCACTTTCGCCCGAATTTGAAAAAAGG
>JBBTZY010000121.1:0-2707 GCA_038061115.1 Patescibacteria group bacterium
CAGCAGTTTTTACCGTTTCATCCTTTGAACCGCCGTCAACGACGATGAGTTCAAGTTTGACAACCAGAGCAATCTTGAGAATGCGAACGGCAACTATTCTGGTTCACTCGTCTGCTTCGGATAGTGTCTGTAAAAAAACATAAGGGGTTTTTGTTTAGAGCCCCTTATTGTTATTGTCCCAACGATCGTTGCCAACCACCCAACATACGACCGATTTCTTGAATGTTGGTTTGAAGAGTAAGATATTTTTTACTATCTAGCAGTTTTAGTTCGCGGGCTAAACGGATAAAAAATTTAAGTGCATCAAATTTCACGTTGGCTTGCTGTAAATAATTTAGTTTATCATTTTTGGGCACGCTACCAGCCGCCAGTAAGAGTTCTAAGGTAGTTGTTAAGTAGCGTTCGCAAGCACTACCCAGTGCGTATTTGTCTTTTTTAGGAAATAGTTCAATATACTGATAAAATGTTTTATATAATTCATAGAGTTTTGAAATTATGGGGATTTCTGTAGTGTACATATATGTTATATGATGAAATAATAAGTTTAGAAAATTTATTTACTTGCTGGAATGAATTTAAACATGGCAAGGGTAGTAGATTGGATGTACGCGAGTTTGATCGTTATTTAGAGGATAACATTTTTGCACTACACTGCGATTTGGCCAACCATAACTACCGCCACGGTGCTTACCACACCTTTCACATCCACGACCCTAAGCGTCGGGTAATTAGTAAGGCCACGGTTAGGGATAGGTTAGTGCATCACATGGTGTTTAATGAGCTGTATAGGATATTTGACCCGACATTTATATATCACTCGTACGCCTCGCGCCTGGACAAAGGTACGCATTTAGCTGTGCAGAATTTATCATGTGCCTTGCGAGCTGTGAGTCGTAACTATACCCGTAACATTTGGACGTTAAAATGTGATATTAAAAAGTTTTTTTATAATGTGAATCACCATACACTATTACAAATTATTAGAAAAAAGATTAAAGATGACCAATTTTTACTGTTGGTGTGTGAAATTATAAAAAGTTTTCCACCTGTGGATAAAAAGGTCGAGAGAGAGAGAGAGAGAGTTATTAGGTAACAATATACCCACAGTTGGCTTGCCAATTGGTAACGTAACTTCGCAGGTGTTTGCTAACATATATTTGAATGAATTAGATCAATTTATTAAACACGAACTACGTCTGCATCATTATTTTCGTTATGCTGATGATTTTATTATAGTACACGACGATCCGCACTACCTACATTATCTAGTTGGTGTACTTGGTGATTTTTTAAGTTTGAGCTTGTCTTTAGAATTACACCCTCGTAAAGTTGAAGTAAGAAAATTTAGTCAAGGTATAGATTTTTTAGGATATGTTATTTTGCCTCATTATATTGTACTACGCACCAGTACTAAACAAAGAATGTTTCGTAAATTATCTAGTCAAGAAGAGTTGGCAGTGAGTGGTAATTTGGAAATAGAAAAATTTAAGCAAATTATGCAATCGTATTTGGGATTACTAACCCATTGTGATGGTTATGAGTTGGGGCAAGTCGTGAAGAACAGGTTTGGTTTTAAGAACTAGTTTATTTTTATTTTTACTATTTTTTTGCTACAATAGTAGCACTTATGTATCTACAAAAGTTGGAGATCCAAGGTTTTAAATCATTTGCCCAAAAAACTGTTTTGGAATTTAATCGTGAGTTAACTGCGGTGGTTGGGCCCAATGGTTCAGGTAAATCAAATATCGCTGATGCAATTCGCTGGGTACTCGGCGAGCAATCAGTCAAACTTTTGCGTGGGAAACGGGCTGAAGATGTGATTTTTGCTGGTAGTGAAAGCAAAAGTCGTTTAGGTATGGCAGAAGTGTCGCTACATTTAAATAATAATGATGGTGGGTCACTGGCTGATTATTCAGAAATAATAGTTACCCGTCGCGTGTATCGCGATGGGCAAAGTGAATATTTATTAAACGGCGAATCAGTTCGTTTGCAAGATATTTTAATACTTTTAGCCCGTGCTAATTTTGGACAAAAAACTTACAGCGTTATTGGCCAAGGTATGGTGGATTCTATACTCCTCGCCACACCAACTGAGCGCAAAGAATTTTTTGAAGAAGCGACTGGTGTAAAGCAATATCAATTAAAGCGTGAGCAAGCGGTACAAAAATTATTAACTACTTATACAAATTTAGAACAAGGCCAAGCTCTTTTACTCGAGCTTGAGCCAAATTTACGCACTCTAACTCGCCAAGTGAAGCGTTTAGAGCAAAGGCAGGAATTAGAGCAGGAGTTAAATGGTAAACAAAAATTATATTACCGCTTCCGTTTTCATACTTTGGAAAATGAACGGCAAATAGTTGTTAAACAAAATGGAGATATTACTTCTAAATTGCAAAGCGCGCGCGAATTATCAGCTGATTTACAAGAACGGCTTAAAATTTTAAGCGCAATCCCACTGACCCAGGGTATTTTTGATTCACAAAAAAAGATTGATAATTTACGAAGTGATTTAAATCAGGCTTTACGCGAACAAGCGCATCTTCAAGCTGAAGCCAAAATTAAATTAATTGAACGAGGTGAAGGCGAAGTAGCTTGGCTTAAAGAAAGAGAAGTTGAGCTTAGTCAAAAAGTAAAAGAATTAAAGCAAGTCGGTGAAAATTTACAAGCCGACCAAATAAATACTGAAAAATTACTAGCCGAAGCCATC
>JBBTZY010000122.1:0-2412 GCA_038061115.1 Patescibacteria group bacterium
ACCTGAGGGAATACTTTTTTTAAGTACGCCGTATGATTGGAAATTTTCTCCGGCGCCCTATAATTTACAAGTAAAAGATATGAAGCTAGTTTTAAAGCCAGGACAATGGATTATAAAAAAAGAAATTTTTGATGTGCCATATACAGTGCCACTTAATTTTAATACTGATCGTAAATATAAATGTCATTTTTTAGTTCTTACTAAACAAGCCAACGGAGTGTATTTAGATAATATATAATGTTATCATTTTCACCTAAGATTGAGTAAATAACAAATACTTGGCTAGAAAAATAAAACAACTCCGATCAAAAATCAGAGTTGTTTTTGCCCTCGCGAGGAACCCCGTAGAACTCGGGGTCACCCTCGTCTACGGGGCACAGTCGAACCTATCTAAAAATATTCATCCACAAAAACTTAATTGATGGTGCCCTCGGCAGGAATCGAACCTGCATACCCGGCTTAGAAGTCCGGAGTTCTATCCATTGAACTACAAGGGCAGATGGTTTATGTTATCAACCAAACACAAAAAGGTCAACAATCTTATTTTGCCTTATTTCTTGACATAAGTAAATAAACATGCTAAATTAATGTCGTTAATCTTTTAGGCGGCTGATTGGGTTTTAAACTCGACAGCACGCGACAGGAAAAAATATATGTTAGATAAAGTAAGTAAAGATAAGATAATTAAGAAGTTTAAAACTCACGATCAAGATACTGGTTCACCTGAAGTACAAATCGCTATTTTAACTGAGGAAATTGCTCGTTTAACCGAGCATTTAAAAACTCATAAGAAAGATTTTTCTTCTCGCAGGGGTTTGATTAAAAAAGTTGGACAACGTCGTAAGTTACTCAAATTTTTACAACGTGAGAATTTAGAGTCATTCAACCAAATTACTAAAAAACTTAAATTAAAAGTTAAAATTTCTGCTGTGTCACAATCCTTGGGCGAAATGGAAGAAGAAATTTTAGCTGAAGCTGAAGTTTCAGCTGAAGGATAACGCTGAATAAATTTGAATATGACCCAGTAATACAACTTTGCTTAAGCTTTCGCCAAACTGGGTCGTAAATATGTTATTAGTCTTAAAATGTTATTTAATCATTAACCACTAAACTAATCTACGCTTTATTTTGGCGTAGCAAAGTTGATATACTGGGATGAAAAAATTTGATAATCAACGAATTGGGGTCTTTGTTGATGTGCAGAATATGTATTACTCGGCACGCAATTTTTATGGTGCTCGAGTTAATTTTGGTAAAATATTGGATCGAGCGGTGGGTGGGCGCAGTTTGATTCGTGCGATTGCTTATGTAGTGCGGGCCGAAGCGCCTGAAGAAATAAAATTTTTTGAGGCCTTAGAAAGTCAGGGCTTTGAACTTAAAATGAAAGATTTACAAGTTTTTCCGGGTGGGGCTAAAAAAGGTGATTGGGATGTAGGTGTAGCGATTGATGCTATTTCTATGGCACCTAAGCTTGATGTAGTAGTACTTGCGACTGGTGATGGTGATTTTGTACCATTAGTTCAGTATTTGCAGTTTTTAGGAATTAAGGTAGAAGTTTTGGCTTTTGGCGACACCGCCTCAGCTAAACTAGTTGAACAAGCTGATGAATTTTTAGATTTAACAAAAGAAAAAAGTTTATTTTTAATTCGCTCGGCGCGTAGTGAGGCAACACGTCCACATCGCGCTTAATTAAAAGTTGTGAGTAAGTAAATTAGAATTCTGTTATTTGAAGCGAAGTTGTGTGGTAATATTCCACGCAAGTTCAGTTCAAATAACCAACTTTCTAAAGTTATTACCACAACTAAAAAGGAAAGTATAAAATGTCAGAAGTAAAAAATTTTGAATATGAAGTTGGCGGTAAAAAGTTAAAAGTGCAAGTTGGTAAATTAGCTGGTCAAGCACACGGTGCTTGTACTGTACAGTATGGTGATACTGTGATTTTGGCTACCGCCGTGCAAGCTTCATCGGCTCGCGAAGGCGTTGATTATTTTCCACTCATGGTGGATTATGAGGAACGTCTTTATGCTGCCGGAAAAATTAAGGGTTCTCGTTTTATTAAACGTGAGGGCCGACCAACTGATGAAGCTGTACTTAAGGGGCGTATAATTGATCGTTCACTAAGGCCATTATTTAATGATGTTGAACGTCGTGATGTTCAAGTTACCACCACAGTGCTTTGTGTTGATCAAGAAAATGATCCCGATGTGCCAGCACTACTTGGCGCTTCAATTGCTCTCGCAATTTCGTCAATCAAATGGGGTGGTCCAGTGGCAGCCGTTCGAGTGGGGCGAGTTAATGGCGAGTGGGTGCTTAACCCTTCTTATGAAGCGCGCGCGAAATCTGATTTAGAAGTTTATGTAACTGGAACAGAGAAAGAAGTAGTAATGATAGAAGCCTCGGCTCAGCAAATTC
>JBBTZY010000123.1:0-10687 GCA_038061115.1 Patescibacteria group bacterium
TTTAACATAAAATAGAATTTATGACAAGGGGTAATGAAAAATCCGAAATCCTAAATCCTAAATTCTAAATAAATCCTAATTACTAAATGACTAAATCTTTTTAAATTTTTAATTACTTGAATTTTGAAATTTGACATTCAATTTATTGTTTTTCAATAAAGTGCTTTTATAAACTCCTATTTTGTATCCTTTTTTTATTCTCATCACCTTAACTTCCAATCCATGTTTAGTTAATTCTTGTTCAGCCACTTTAATACTCGGATGTTGATCATAACCCAAAACTATTACTTGCGGATTTATAATCTTTACTAATTTATAGCGATGATTAAAATCCTCTTGCCCCAGCCGAGCTTTAAAAACAATTGGCAAATTTTTTATTTGTGTTAATCTAATTACCTCACTTTGAATTGGCAAATGTCCTTTTAATTTTAAGACATTTTTATCGCGCGCTACTACTACCCAAAGCTCTTTCCCTAATTTCGCGGCCTGCTTCAAAAACCAAAGGTGGCCAGGATGGAGCAAATCAAATGTTCCAAACGCCAATATTCGATTATATCTATAAAACATATTTCATCATGAATAAAATTAACAAGTAATACTTTACGTCTCGAATCACGAAGCACGAATTACGAATCAAGATAAGTACTACTAACATTCGTGATTCTTAATTCTTGATTCTTTATTCGAAACGATATTTATTTCATAGTTAAACTAATTTAAGATTATAATTATCTATCAACCATTAACCATCTACTTCTTCTCACTCCCCATTTTTCCCAAAAAAATTGTAAATAAAACAGCTGGGTCTTGGCTACTGGTTTTTAATTTCAAATCTAAATCCATTAGCTCACCATAAATCCAAACCAAACGTTCACGAGAATAATATGGAATTTGTTGCAAGGCCTTGGTCACGACAAATGAATGTAATCCTGTAACTTCCGAAATTTCTCGCGCCGAGGGCTTGGTTTTTATTTGATCCAACTGTTCACGCACTAAAACCAAAGATCTTATTTGCCAAGTAAGCATCCCCAGTAAACTTTGCGGTGTAGCACCGAGCTCTAATTGTTTTTTTAAAACTGTTAGTGCTTGCTGATAATCACGCCGCGCGATAGCATCGGTAAAAGCAAAAGCATTATCTTGTACAACTGTAGTAACCAATAGATTAACGTCGTCGGATGTCACAGCTCGATTTTTAACGTATGCTACGAGCTTACCAACCTCATTATGTAATTGCCAGTAATTCTCCCCCACCATCATCAATAATAATCGCGCTACCGAATTTGACATTACTCCACCGAGCTTCTTAGCTTTCTCAATCACCCATTTTTCAAGCTCTGGGCCAGGTAAAAAATTAAATTCACGTGCGGTAATTTTTGCATCAATAATTAATTTTTGAAGTACCGCCGGCAACCCTTTTGACCAGCTAATCTTTTCACCCTCCGCTAATAATAAATAAATACCAACTGGCACATCATTTACTATTTTTTTAATTATTTCCATTAACTCACCCGAACTCGCCGCTTGTAAAAAACCACGGATAATAATTAATTTTTCCTGCACAAACAACCCACCGCCATAAATAGCTTGGTTAAACTCTCGCGCTAAATCAACCTCATCACTTTTTTTATATTGCAAATCAATCAGTGCGGCTTGCGGATGACGTTTTTTAAATTCCTCACGCCAACGATCAAGCTCAAAACTTAAAAGCGACTGGTTTTCACCATACCACAAATAAACGCCTCCACTAGCGCTTTTTTCTTTATTATTATCAAGCAACTTCACCATAGCTTAATTAGATTAACACTAGCTTAATCTAAAATCAAACTACTTTATTATTTAACATTCACCACTTCCATCTCGCCCCAATTCTCCCCTACCTTCACTTCCACCTTAATCGGCACGGAAAGCCCCACTGCTTGTTCCATTTCCATTTTAATTATTTCCCCCAACATTTGAACATCGGCTTTGGGCACTTCAAATACTAATTCATCATGCACTTGTAAAAGCATTCGAACTCGCGGCGCTTGGCTAGACAATTTTTCCGCCACGCGAATCATTGCCACTTTCAGCATATCAGCCGCCGTGCCTTGTACTGGCAAATTTATCGCCATACGTTCTGCTCCATTTCTTACCTGCACAATACTAGAGTTAATTTCTGGCAAAGCACGCTTACGGCCAAATAATGTTTCTACATAACCATGCTCGCGAGCTTGCAACTTAATATTTTCTATCCAACTGGCTACACCAGAAAAAGTTTGAAAATAACGTTTAATAAAATCTTGTGCTTCTGTACGCGAAAGTCCGGTGCGTTCCGCGAGCCCCCACGCGCCCATTCCATACAACACGCCAAAATTTACTTCTTTAGCACTACGCCGTTGATCACTGGTTACTTCTTCCGGCTTAACATCAAAAACAAAGGCGGCGGTTGAAGTATGAATATCTCGCCCGGCTTTAAATACTTCAATCATTTTAGCGTCGCCCGCTAAATGCGCTACAATCCGCAATTCAATTTGCGAATAATCAGCTGATAATAATACAAATCCACTCTCAGCCACAAAAGCTTGACGCACCCTTTTTCCCCATTCGCCCTTAATCGGAATATTTTGTAAATTTGGATCAGATGATGACAGTCGCCCCGTGGCCGCTACTGTTTGATTATAACTAGTATGCACGCGCCCAGTACTTTCACTCACCAACTTAGGTAATGCCTCCACATAAGTTGATTGCAATTTTGATAATTCACGCCATTCAAATAATTCCTCGATTATAGGGTGCAGGCCGCGCATTTTTTCCAACTCTGAAGCGGCAGTGGAAACACCAGTTTTAGTGGAACGAAGCCCGGCGGTTGAAATTTGTAATTCATCAAATAAAATTTCTTTCAATTGTTTAGGTGAATTGATATTAAATTCGCGGCCAGCTAATTTATGAATTTTCTTTTCTAATTTTTTAAGTATAATAGATAATTCGCCATTCATTTGCGCTAAATATTCCACATCAATTTTCACACCGGCTTTTTCCATTTCCCCTAAAATCGGCACTAGCGGCATTTCAATTTTATTAAATAATTTTACTAATTTTTGTTCTTTTAATTCCTTATTTAACTTTTCTGCCAAACGATAAGTAAAATCTGCATCCTCGGCCGCATACCAAGCCACTTTAGAAATTTCGACTTTATCCATTGAAATCTGCTCTTTTACCTTAGCCCCTATCAAATCTTCAATCGGTTGCATGCGGTAGCCAAATTCTTGAAACACCAAAGAATCCAAAGTTAAAGTACGCTCGGAACCGGCACGCAATAAATAAGAAGCAATCATAGTATCAAAGCTGATTGGTTGCAAATTTATACCAGCGTGATTTAAAACCGCGCGATCAAATTTTAAATTATGGCCAACTTTAATAATTGATTTGTTCTCCAAAATTTCTATTAACTTTTTACCAGCTTTAGAAGACAACAATTTTACCGGCACAAAATACGCCTCGCCCACAGAAGCACATAAACTCACCCCCACCAAATCAGCGGTATAAGGATCCAAACTACTAGTTTCAGTATCCACAGCTAATTCTTTAATGCCGCTTAAATATTTTATCAACCCACTTAATAATTCTTCGGTATCAATCAGTTGATAATTTTGTGGAATTTTATTTTTAACCGCAACTGGTTTAGTTGTAGTGGTATCAGTTAATTCCCGATCTAAAACTAAAGTCGATTTTAATCCTAAAGTTTTTTCTAATTCCGGAACTTTAGCGAGTAGCGACTTAAATTCCAAATCATGAAAAATTTTCAAAATTTTATTCTCATCAAATTGTTTTAATTCGCAATCCTCTAATTTAAAATCTAATTTTACATCGCGCACAATCGTTACTAATTTAAGAGCCAACTCTGCTTCACTAATATATGTTTTTAATAATTCCTGAATTTTAGGCGAAATTAAATGTAGTTTCTCATCTTTTTTAGCCAAGGCCTGATAAATTCCGGCCATACTACCAAAATTTTTAATTAATTCCTGACCAGTTTTTTCACCAATCCCCGGCACGCCTGGAATATTATCGGAAGCATCACCGCGCAAAGCTTTGTAATCTATTAACTGCTCCGGCTTTAATCCATAACGTTCGTACACTTGCGCTTCATTATAAATCACAGTTTCTCCTAAACCTTTTTTCGGTGTGTAAACAAAAGTTCGATCGTTCACTAATTGCAAAGTATCTAAATCGCCGGTTACAATCATAGTTTCTAGAGTTGGGTACTCATCATAAATAATTTTTGATACAGTACCAATTACATCATCGGCTTCGTACCCTGCTTGTTCATAAATTGGTAAATTAAAAGCTCGCACCACTTCTTTTATAATTGGAATTTGGTCATACAATTCTTGCGGTTTTTTAATGCGCTGAGCTTTATACTCTTTAAAAGCTTGATGACGAAAAGTAGGTGCAGGTAAATCAAAAGTTATCACTACATACTTGGGCTTCAATTCTTTAAGGACACGAAACAAAATAGTGGTAAAACCATACACCGCATTTACCATTTGTCCACTCTTGGTAGTGAGTGGCGGCAAAGCGTGAAAAGCTCTGTGTACCAAAGCATTGCCATCAAAAATTACTAATTTATCGCGGGTAATCATATAACGTTATTCTACCATAAAGCCGCCTTAATAAACTTCCCCTCCTTAAAGGAGGGGTTAGGGGAGGTACTCTAAAATTTTCTCTATTACTGCTTCAATATTATTTTCCACTTCATCATTAGTAAATCTTACAACTTTAATCCCTTGTTTATTTAAAAATATAGTACGTTGTTTATCATAATTAACAACTTCAATATCAGAAAAATGTGAATCACCATCTATCTCAATCGATAGTTTAAGTTCAGGACAGAAAAAATCAACAATATAATTACCAATGCTAAATTGCCTTCTAAATTTATAATTCTTTAAATTTCTAGCCCGCAAATAATACCAAATTTTTTGTTCAGCCACGGGCATATTACTTCTCAAACTCTGACGTCTATCCTTTAATCGCTGATCATTATAAAGATAAACCATAAATGTAAAATGTAAACTTACCCCTCCTAACCTCCCCTTCGAGGGGAGGAACTATTGGAGGCCTGGGCGGGAATTGTCGTACCTACGGTAGATCAGACACCCACGTATAGAGGTTTTGTCATGCCTACGGCAGATCTCCCGTAGGGAGACAGACTAAATTATGTTTTCATTACCCAAAGGCCTGGGCGAGAATCGAACTCGCGAATAGGGGTTTTGCAGACCCCCGCCTTACCACTTGGCTACCAGGCCTCCGGACAATGAATTAATTAACAAAATATTTATTTTTCAAAATTTCTTTTTGTTGCCCTGTTTTAAAAAATCTTTCTGCTTTTACCGCCTCACTTCTAGTGATATATTCATGGGTTTCTAATAATTTCCACGGTTTATATCCTTTAGTTGATTTTACCCGACCAGAGTTATGTAACGAAACTCTATTATTTATATTTTCAGTACTCCCAATATAAATATCACCATTCACCAAACTCTGTAATATATAAACAAAATATGACATAAAGGCTTTGTCATGCCTACGGCAGATCTCCCGTAGGGAGACAGACCCCCGCCTTACCACTTGCCTGTCTGCCGTAGGCAGAGCTACCTGGCCACAACGAATTGTACATTATCAGATTAGCACATAAGAATCAAGAAAGAAAAAGAGATGTTTTGCAACACCTCTTTTTATTCATCAAAAATATAAAATCAAGATTTACAAAACTTCAATCGTTACCCACCGCGCACCCCAAGCTTTGGCTTCGGCGCGTGATTCCATCCAAATATCCAAACGCTCATCAAAACGTTCATTCATTCTATCTTCTACTACAAAAATCTGATTATCAAAATGGGTTGGGATTTTTACTCGTGTACCAAAGCGCAAGAAATTAGCCGCTACCACACCCTTACGCACTGTAGTATTACTAGCCGTAATAAATGGTGTACTATCAGTTTGGTCAGGGGTCGATGAATAGGCCGTTACCAAAACTTTAATTTTATAACGCGCCTCACGTTCTGAAGCAACTGGCAAACGTTTAATTACTTCTTCTGTTTTTAGAAAAGTGGGCATTTCAAAATTTTGGGCCAAAGCTGTTTGTGGCCAAAACATTTGTACCACTAAACAAAATCCACCAAAAAGCAGGGCTAATTTAGAAAAGGCTTTAATTTCACCAAAGTAGAATGCGATATAATTAGTGATAGACATAGATTAGTAAAATCCGAAATTCTAAGTTCAAAATCCGAAAATTTCGGAATTCGTGCTTCGATATTCGAATTTAATTTTAAGTATTATAAAACCTCGTATTTAACGAGGTTTTGTTACATAATCCGTAACTAGAGAAGTATAGATCAAATGGTGATTTTTGTCAATGGTAAATGTTTAAAATTCGAAATTCGAATATCGAAATCCGAAATAAATTTACACCAACTTATCCTGCTGTTCAGCCGGCACTTTGAGTCCTAAATGCTCATAAGCCGAAGCGGTAACTACGCGCCCACGTGGGGTGCGGGCGAGAAAGCCAAGTTGCATTAAAAATGGTTCATAAATATCTTCAATGGTACCCTCTTCTTCTTGCAAAGCCGCCGCCACCGTATTTAACCCTACTGGCCCACCTTTAAACTTTTCAATAATTACCTTTAAAATTGAACGATCTAAATCATCCAAACCCATTTGATCAATCGCCAAATTATCCAAAGCCGCTTGGACTAAATCATTGGTTACTTTTCCCTCACCTTTTACTTGCACATAATCACGCACACGTTTAAGCAAACGATTACTAACGCGTGGCGTAGCACGCGAACGTGAAGCAATAATATTTTGTGATTCTACTTCAAGCGGTAAATTTAAAAGCTTAGCCGAACGCGCTACAATCTTCCCCATTTCTTCATTAGTATAAAAATTTAAACGATAAGTGGCGCCAAAACGATTCCGTAGTGGCGATGATAATAAATTATAACGCGTGGTCGCACCAATTAAAGTAAAACGTGGTAGTTCTAGCCGTAAAGTGCGAGCACTAGGCCCCTTACCAATTACCAAATCTAGAGCGTACTCTTCCATCGCCGGATACAAAACTTCTTCAATTATTTTATTAAGTCGATGAATTTCATCAATAAATAAAATACTACCTGGTTCTAAATTAGTTAAAATTGCGGCAAGATCGCCAGCTCGTTCAATCGCTGGGCCAGAAGTAACTTTTATTGGTGCACCCATTTCCTGCGCGATAATATGCGCTAGTGTGGTTTTACCAAGTCCCGGCGGGCCATAAAGTAAAACATGTTCAATAGTTTCTTTGCGCTGCTTGGCCGCAGTTAAAAAAATTTCCAAATTTTTCTTAACTTGTTCTTGCCCAACATAATCCGCTAGACGCTTAGGACGCAGTTGGGTGTCGAGTTGCGCATCTTCCACTTGTTCGACTGGAGTGATGATGCGGGGATTGTTTGGGATTGGTTGAAGCATGAAATTTATAGAAGTTAGAATATAGAAGCTAGAATTTAGAATTTTATTGGCACTTATCTAGATTCTAACTTCTAGATTCTAGATTCGAAACATTACCATTTCATTTTCAAAATATTTCTAGATTAAACCTATTAATTCGCTTCAATATTGTACCTCTTTTCTCCCCCCTTGACAACTTTCTCCTACCATGCTAAACTGATACGTTATACAATAAAAGGATATAAAAATACCCCTAAATAAGGGTTTTAAAATAGTTTAAATCTAGCGCTTCTAAAGGAGGTGGCACGACAAGCATGGAAATCTTAGGTTAGGCTATCTTTTGGCTTTACCGCTAAAATTGACCTAAAAAGATTTTCTTGCCACCCCCTTTAGGAGCGTTAAATTTTAAAAAGCTCTAAATCCTAATTCGCCAACTGGCGAACTAAATCCAAAATAAATCAAAAATAAAAGAAAGATTAACAATGACTACATTATTCGCTGCCACCTTAGGTGTAAAATTATTAAACCTACTTGACTCAAGTTTAAAACCAACAAATATACAAAAGGGCGACATATTATCAATAAAACTTTTTGATGATTTTTCAGCTTGGCGATATATGATTGTAGAAATCAGGCGAGGCAATAACACACTCCTTTTTAAAGTAGGTCTTATGCTTGGCCCAGTTGAAGAAACTGTCAATTCTATCATATTTACCAAACACACCAACTGGCCACTGGACGACCATTATATTTTAAATTTGATGAGAGAATTATTCCCTGGTTCTCCAATCAACTATAAAATAGATCGGAGATTTGAAAATTGTACAAACTGTCCCAGTGTCATAGAAGTAGAAATTCAATAGCTCAACAGTTGTTGAACTATAAAGGTCGACAAAGTTCGACCTTTATTATTTTTCTAAATTTTCACCTTCCTCATTCGCGTAAAGCTACAACAGGACACGTCGCGGAAATGATATTTAAAAAATCACAACGTTTATGCTCTCAATGACCCCACTACACTCTTAGCGACGCGGGGTTGGCAACTCTTACTCCAACCCCTTACTCTTACTAATTGCTCCCACTCTGACCTTGGATGTCGGCTGATGGCAAAGCAGTGCCGTCGGTTACTGGTTTAGACAAGGTGCCTTTTGGTACTCCAATCAAACACACTTCCTGCCATGGCACATAATGACTCTTAAATACCACTTCTTTTTTCTCGCTTGAAGGATAAGTAACAGTATATTTAAATTCAGCATCAGCTCCTACATGCGCCCGTTCGGTGCATTTTTTTTGACCTACTGGCAAATCTTCCGTTTCTACTAACTTTGCCTCGGGTGGTCGCACAATATTATAAACTCGTGGTTTGGTTTGTTCGGCCACACGACCATCTTTTTTTCCCCAAAATTCAAAAATCAATTCATCGCCTTGAATTTTAGTTTGAATTAAAATTGCATTGCCGGTATCATTTTTAAATCTAAAATCGGGTTTAGGATCGTAAATCGTGGCATCGGTACCAGCTGGTTCATAATACGGCACGCGATACGAATGGCTACGGCGCTCGGTAATTGGTAAACCCGAACCCAAAGCGGAACGAAAAGTCGTAGTGCCAATTTGGCATAACCCACCACCAAATTCTGGCACTGTTTTATCACCTTTAATTACGAGCTCTGTCAAATAACCAGCGGCCGCATCAATATTACCTAAAGTTTTAATTAAAGAAAATTCTTCTTCGGGTTGAATAACAATACCATTCAAAGCCGCCGCCCCCACGGCAATATTTTTACGTCGATTTCTTGGACTACCAGCGAAATTTGATTTACCTACGCCAATAATTTCTTTAATACCTAAATTATTGACTGATTCAGTAGTTAACTTTGGCTCAGTTTCGCTTACCACTAATTCAACTGGTGTAATTTCACCAGTAACCCCCAATTGCGCTTTATTTAAAATGGCCGCTACATTCACTTCCTGCCCCACTTGGCTGGGCTCAAAAGTAGTTACCCGATTATTTTGCATTTCAAATTTACCTTCGCGGGCCGGTTGATCAACTTCTTTTTTAATAATGTTAAAAAATTCAGCAGCTTTATTTTGATTAAACGATATAGTAGTACCAGCTTCAAATTTCACAGCGCTAAACCACTGGTGCCAAACTTTTGGTTCTGCTACCCATTTTTGATCATTAAATTTAAATTCAAGCGATGCTGGTTTTAAATAAACTTGCAATTCGGGTAATAAACTTTCTAAATCAGTTGTTTTTATTTCAGGATCACGAGCGATTAATTTTAAAGCTAGTGGGCGATTAGAAAAATTATTAAAACGCTCTAAAATTTGCTCAGCTAAATATTCATCATCTATTACCAAGCCAGATTGCTCAGGATCTATTTTAACCACACTTTGATCATCAATTACAAAATCAGCCGAGCGAGGTAATTTTTGCGCCTCAGGTAAATTTAAAATTATAAATTCTTTAACCCGGTCAAATTCTAAAGTTATTTTGGGATCAATTTGATAGCCAGTTATTTTTATTAAAATTGGCTCGATTATTTGTTGTAGCCACGTGCCACGACGTCCAATTGACCAAGCTGTATTCACGGCCGCGGCAGTATCAAAATTAACTAATTCGTAAGTTAAATCAGGATCAGTTGGCGAACTAACTAATCCTTTTAAAATTACTTGCTTATCATTGGCGCTTACTACTATACCGACTTGCGAAAATTTATCCCAAGCTGATTGAAGTTGATTTTGAGCTTGCTCACGCGTAAGGCCAGATAAATTAATTTGACCAAAGGTTACGCCAGTTAAAATTTGAGAGGCTACAGCAGTACGATAAGCAAAGGCCACGCCGATGGTTGCCGCTAACACTAAAACTACAATCATTATAAAACGCACTACACCAAAATAGTGATGCACTGCTATATTTTTTATTTTAGCCATACCCAGTATATCAACTTTACTACGCCAAAATAAAGCGTAGCTTAGTTGCGTAGCTAATGATTAAATTATAATTTATAGAAAATAACATAGTTAAATTATAGTTTGGCGACAGCTTAAGTAAAGTTGTATTTCTGGGCATATCTCAAATTAACTACTTTTTAAAATTTGGTTGAGTAATTGACGAGCTTTTGTTTCCGCTTTTTTCTCAGCTTCGCCACTAACCTCAAAACACAAATCCAGTATCGATCCTTCGGTAGTTTCAACTGGTAAGTATTTTAAATCTACAATT
>JBBTZY010000124.1:0-2901 GCA_038061115.1 Patescibacteria group bacterium
TAAAAATGCCATATGTTTTAGCAGTATAACAAAGTAATTGCTAACTGTCAATACCCTTTTTTAGGTGTTAAACCTATAGTATTACGGGCTTCTGTATTGCCCTAAACTAATATAATTGTTCAACTAACTTGGCTGATTAAATAAAAAGCTTTGTTATTATATCAAAATCAGTAAATCTTTTTTTACCAACTAGAGTGTCATCTTTAAGTTGGGTTAGTTCGTCGGTATAGGAAGACTTTTCCTTCTGATAAATAATGCCCAATGGAAATTTTTCTTCGTTAATTTCTAAGCTTTTTTGCACAGCAGTTTTGAAGTCGTCTTTCTTATAACTCTCATCAAGTTTATAAACATTTTTTAGATAATATTGATAAGTATTTACTTTATTAAAAGTCACACACGGTTGCAGAATATTAACAACTGAAAAACCTTTGTGCTCTATCCCTGCTTTTATCATTGAAATTGTGTGTATCACATCACCGGCAAAACTTTGGGCAACAAAGGTCGCCCCTGATGTAATAGTTAAAGCTAAAGGATTGATTGGCGTTTCGAGTATACCAGTGGGAGTCGATTTTGACTTAAATCCTTTCTGAGCTGTTGGAGCTGACTGGCCTGTTGTTAAGCCATAAACACCATTATCATGAACGATAACCGTTATGTCATGATTACCACGGCAAGCATGAATTAGATGATTGCCACCTTCGCCATAACAGTCGCCGTCTCCAACGATAGCAAGCACCGGCATTTTATGATTGGCAATTTTTATTCCAATTGCATTTGGTATTGCTCGACCGTGAAGTGAATGGATTGCATAGGCGTTTAAAAAGTCATTCATATTTCCGGAACACCCGATTCCAAAAACGGCTGCCACAGATGAAGGATTTAAACCTAATTGAATCAAGGCTTGTTTGATTGCAATTCCAATCCCCCAGTCGCCACATCCGGGACACCAAGTCGGATTATATCCTGAAAAATCTTGAATGTTTGTCATATAATTTAAATTATAAATACTAAATTTCAAGCTCCAAATAAATTATAAAAAACAAATACTAAATCCTAAACAGTTTAGAATTTGTAATTTTATATTTATGATTTATTTGTTATTTGTGATTTAATATTTGATATTTTTTTAATTATTTCTTCCGCCGTGATTGGCCGACCGTCATACTTCAAAAACTTTTCTTTGAATTCAAAACCTGTCTCCATAGTTAGCAATTTCCCAAACTGACCCCAGGAATTATTTTCAATTAATATATATTTTTTGTCTTGTTTAAAAAGATCTACTATTTTGTCTTTATCTAATGGATAGATATAATTAAAGTGAATAAAAGCAGAATCTATTTTTTTATTCGTTAATAATTTTTGAGCTTGTAAAACTATTCCTTTGGTCGATCCCCAAGAAACAAAAACTATTTCCGATTTTTCTAAATCGCCATAGACTTTTGGCATAGAAAAATCGTTACTTAAATATGTTTTCCATTTTCGAGCTCTTTTATCTACCTGATCGATTCTTGGTTGTGCTTCTTCAGTTGTATGACCGTCTTCAATGTGTTCATAAGAATTTGCCTGGTAATAATGCCCCGGAGTCCCAGGGATTAGCCTTGGAGAAATCCCATCATCTGTTAATTTATATCTTAGATATTTATTATTTGTTATTTGGTTAATTAACTTTCCTCTATTTACTTTATAACTTCCTATAAAGTCATCAACGAATTTTTTAGAAACAGACTTGTGTGACTCAGACAAATACATATCAGACATAACAATTACTGGTAATTGATATTGGTCAGCTAAGTTATAGGCTTTTGCAGTTAATTCGATCATCTCCTCATTATCTCCCGGAGCTAAAACAATTTTTGGGAATTCTCCGTGTCCTGAGAAAACGGCAAATAAAAGATCGCCCTGTTCTGTCCAAGTTGGCATTCCAGTCGCGGGCCCAGGCCTTTGAGATAGAAATATTACTAAAGGAATTTCTGTCACTCAAGCAAATGATATCGATTCGACCATAAGAGCAAATCCGCCACCGGATGTTCCAACAGCTGACCTGACTCCAGCGAACGAAGCCCCGATTGCTGTATTAATCACTGAAATCTCGTCCTCTGCATGACGTGTAACCATACCAATTTTTTCCTGCCAAGCAGCTAGATCAGTCAAAACTGTTGAAGATGGTGTCATTGGATAGGCGCTGTAAAGTCGACAGTCAGCAATAACGCTGCCCAAAGCAAAGGCATCATTTCCAGTCAGAACTAATTTTGCTTCGTCCGCTGTACCTTTAGCGGAGGAGGATTTATTAAGGTAATTGATAACTAATGTAGAGTAATTTTTCTTAACTTCATCATACCCTGCTTGAACAAACTGTTTATTAAAATTAATTACTGCTTCACCTTTTTTAGCGAATTGTTCAGAAATTATTCTTATTAGTTCATCAACATCTCCTCCCAGTAGCCCAATTGAAGCACCAAGGGCAATGGTATTTTTCATTATTGGTTGACCTTTTAAATTTGAAAGAATTTTTTTGAAAGGAATAATAATTTTTTTGACATCATCGGTTATCTCAAATTCATCCTGATCAAACACCACTAAACTTTTATCATTCAAGCGTCCCTTATGCTTTTCATAAGTTTCTTTATTCAAACAAACCAAAACATCAATTGCAGAATTTAAATGAGAAATATTGCTTTCTGAAACATGGACTTCATAAGCATTATGACCACCGCGAATAAGAGACGGATATTCGACGTAATCAAAGATATGATATCCGGAACGGGTAGCAGTCTTGGAAAAAACAACCCCGGTCGTCATTATTCCAAAGCCAGCCTCACCGCCTATTAACCATGTAAAGTCGATCATATTATTTTGGAAATACTCTATTCCCTTGCGCGTCTTCAATTATTATAGCGGCGA
>JBBTZY010000125.1:0-1629 GCA_038061115.1 Patescibacteria group bacterium
ATACTGCGGCTGGCACTTTGTATCATTCGCGCGATTTAGGGCGCACTTGGCAAACTTTATCTCTGCCATCTACCCGTAAACCGACTTTATTATTAATCAAATCTGATAATAAAACTTTGTACCTAGGATTTAGTAAATAATTTTTTTATCATTTCGTATTTCGATATTCGTATTTCGAATTTTATAATTTTATGGATATTTTACAAGATACTAAACAAAAATTTAATAAAACTACGGAACATTTTCAATCAGAACTATCTGCTTTGCGTTCTGGGCGGGCGGTACCGGCGCTGGTTGAGCAAGTAAAAGTAGAGGCCTATGGCACGTTTACGCCGCTTAAGGAACTGGCTCAAATTACGGCGCCTGAGCCACGACTGTTAGTAATTAGTCCGTGGGATAAGTCAATTATCAAAGAAGTGGAAAAGGCCTTACAAACTGCCAACCTTGGATCATCGCCAGTAATTGATGGACAAATTATTAGAGTTAATTTACCAGCGCTGAATGAAGAGCGTCGTCGTGAACTTGTTAAAATAGTTGGTGCCAAAGCTGAAGAGGCGCGTGGCGCTATTCGCGCAGGCCGTGAGAGTGCTTTGAAAGAATTTAAAAATCAGAAATCTACGGGTGAAATTTCCGAAGACCAATTTTTTGCCGAGCAAAAAGAATTGCAAAAATTAGTGGATAGCGCGAATGAGGAAATTAAAAAAATCAGCGAGGCCAAAGAAAAAGAGTTAATGACGATTTAGTTGGGGATCGCGCGTGATTTGCATAATCGTCATTGCGAGGAGCGAGTAAGGCGAGCGACGAAGCAATCTCTCAAGTCATTAAAACATTAGATCAGTAGAACATAAAAACCAAAAATTGATAAGTTGTTCTAATGTTCTAGTGTTATAATGAAAATTACAAATTAGACATTAGAAATTTAATATTATTATTTATTTTAATCCATGACCATTATAATCTTCATAGCACTTTTACTAATTCTCGTCCTCGCCCACGAATGGGGGCATTTTTTTGCGGCGCGCAGGCTTGGTGTAGGTGTAGAAGAATTTGGTTTTGGTTTTCCACCGCGCGCTTGGTCACGCGTTAAAAATGGCGTGCGTTATTCATTAAACTGGCTACCACTTGGTGGTTTTGTGAAATTAAAAGGTGAAAATGGGGGAGAAGAATCAGCAACTGATAGTTTTTCAGTTCAAAAAGCTTGGAAGCGCAGTACGATTTTAGTGGCTGGTGTGGGAATGAATGTGGTACTAGCCTTTGTGTTACTAAGTATTGGCTTTGCAGTTGGCACGCCAACAGTGCTAGAAAATGATGCGCAATTAGCTTCCGATGTAAAAATAGTTATTAGCCAAGTGTTACCTGATTCACCAGCCGCTAAGGTGGGCGTAAAAGCAGGTGATGAAATCGTTACTGTTAATAATGAAAAATTTACAACTCTTTCATCCCTACAAAATTATTTAAAACAAGCTGGTAGTGTGGAAGTAAAATTAAATCGAGAAGGAAAAGAAGTGGTTGTAAATACTAAGCCCGAAATTTTACCAAGTTCAGGTGAGAGGCGAGTGCTTGGAGTTGGGTTAATGCAAGTTGGGCTGGTAAAATACGTATGGTATGAAGCAGTTTGGCGCGGGGCGC
>JBBTZY010000126.1:0-16618 GCA_038061115.1 Patescibacteria group bacterium
GATTTAGGATTTCGGATTTAAGGTTTAGGATTTAAATATCTGTATAAATAAATTACTATGTTTAATTTTATCAAAAAGTTCCACTTTGCCTTTAAGGGTCTCACCTACGTTCTTCGTCACGAACTAAGTTTTAAAATTCAAATAATTATTACCATTTTAGTTTTACTCGCGGCGGGTTTCAGAAATTTTTCAAGCTTAAAATGGATTTTACTTTTACTCACCATTGGTTTTGTTTTGACAGCTGAGTTATTTAATACGGCCTTAGAAAAAATTTTAGATTTGCATGAGCCCAGATTATCTCGCCATGTTGGATTATTAAAAGATATTTTGGCTGGCGCGGTTTTAGTGGTTTCGGTAGTAGCGGTGGTGGTTGGTGTTATACTTTTTACCACGAATTTTTAATTTTTACATATAATAGAATTTAAAAAGTTTTACATTTTGCATTGTAATTTTGCATTTTGATTTTTGAATTTTAAATTGACGATTTTATTGCTAATTTTAAACTAGCATACTTAGAAAATTTTATTAACAACCGAAGCTAAATTAGTAATTTACATTGAACAACTAAATTATTCAACTGTTTTGCTTGGCTAAACCCCTAGTTCATTTTATAATTAAAGCTAGAAAGATCATTCTCCTTCGCCAAATACTTCGCGGTTGTTCAAATCTAAAGCAAATAATTCATTACTTAGTAAATTAACGTTTTAGTAAAGCATTGCTACGGCGAATGAAAATATTACATAACTCCGATAGTAATCGAAGAGAAAAGAGTTTCATTTCCTCAAAAATTTTCATTATGCCCAGCAATACAACTTCGCTTAAGCTTGTTTCCGCCTAAATAAATTGTTTACCATGTTGTCTAATTTTAATCACTATTTAATTATTAACTACTTCACCAACGCTTGTTTAATTTAGGCGGAGCGAAGTTGATATTCTGGGTATGAAATCAGCGAATTTAATTTGTGGTTTAGATATTGGTTCAACGGCCATTCGGGTGGCTTGTGCCGAAGCGCGCGGTCGAGAAGAATTAACAATTGTGGCCTTAGCCGAAGTGCCTTCGGAAGGAATTAATCGAGGAGTTATTACTAGTATTGAAGATGCAGTTTCAAGTTTATCAGCAGTTTGGGAAAAAGTGGAAAGAATGACAGGTGCATCCGTCGAGCATGCTTGGGTTGGAATTAATGGTCATCATATTATAGCGCAATCGAGTCATGGTGTGATTGCGGTAGCCAAACCAAATGGCGAAATTGGTGAAGATGATGTGAAGCGAGTAATCGATGCGGCGCAAGCAGTGGCTACGCCACCTAATTATGAAATTTTGCACGTACTACCTCGTTCATTCACAGTTGATAGCCAAAGCGGAATTAAAGATCCAACTGGTATGACAGGTGTACGGCTTGAAGTTGAAGCACAAATTATTGAAGGTCAAATTTCTCAAATTAAAAATTTAACTAAATGTGTATATCGCACTGGAGTTGATATTGATGATGTTGTTCTCGGAGTACTCGCGACTGCCGAAGCAGTGGTGAGCAAAAGGCAAAAAGATTTAGGTGTGGCAATAGTTAATTTGGGTGGCGCCACTACCAGCGTTTTAGTAATCGAAGAAGGCGATCCTTTGCACGCCGCGATTATTCCGGTGGGCTCAGGCCACATTACTAATGACTTAGCTATTTGTTTGCGCACTTCAATTGATGTGGCTGAAAGTTTAAAAATTGATTATGGTTATGCTGAAGCAAGTGAGGTAGGAAAACGCGAGGAAATTAATCTAGCTGATTTAGGTGGCGACGAAGGATTAATCAGCCGCAAGGAAGTGGCCGAAATTATTGAAGCACGACTGGAAGAAATTTTTGAATTGGTTGATAAAGAATTAAATAAGGCCGCCCGGTCGGGTAATTTACCAGCCGGCATTGTACTCACTGGTGGCGGTGCTAAATTACCAGGTATTGTGAATGTAGCCAAGCGATGCTTTAGACTGCCAGTTACTTTAGGTTATATGCTTGAGGCCTCAAGTCCTTTAGAAAAAGTAAATGATTTAGCTTATACTACCGCACTTGGCCTTACTCGTTGGGGATTAAATCAAGGTGAAATAGTAACGGCTCGGCCAAGCAAATTTATGGCCGCACATGAAGTAGCGGGTGGTATTAAAAAATGGTTTTCGTCATTAATGCCGTAGGTTAGTGAAAGTATGTTAGCTTGTAGCACGTAGCGTGTAGTCATTGCGAGGAGGTCATCAGGCCGACGTGGCAATCTCTAAAAATCCTAAATCCTAATTTCTAAATCCCAAATAAATCCTAATGATCAAAATCCAAAAAAAGTTTTAAACATTTGAATTTAGAATTTTGGATTTATTTAGGATTTCGCCTGCCTGCCGGTAGGCAGGGATTTAGTGCTTCGGATTTAAATAAATTTTAAAATTCCCTAATTATTAATCATTCGAAGTTATGGAAGTCAAACCAGAAGTACAACCATTCGCCAAAATTAAAGTCGTCGGAGTAGGGGGCTCTGGCGGCGCGGCGATTAATCGTATGGTGGCCAGTAAAATCAAAGGCGTGGAATTTATGGCGATCAATACTGATGCGCAGGCCTTGCATAATTCTCGCGCACCACAAAAAATTCACATTGGTATGCAAACGACTCGTGGTTTGGGCGCAGGTATGGATCCAGATTTGGGTCGCAAGGCCGCGGAAGAAAATCGCGATGAAATAAAAGACGCACTAAAAGGATCTGATATGGTTTTCCTCACTTGCGGTTTGGGTGGTGGAACTGGCACTGGAGCCACGCCACTTATCGCCAATCTCGCCCGTGAGGCCGGCGCTTTAACAATTGCAGTGGTTACTAAACCATTTGTATTTGAAGGCGCGCAACGTCGGGCAGTAGCCGAGCGAGGTTTGGATGATTTAGTAGATAGTGTAGATTCAATTATTGTAATTCCTAACGATCGTTTGCTTCAATTGATAGATAAAAAAACTTCACTACTTGAGGCCTTTGCGGTGTGCGACGAAGTGCTCAGGCAGGGTGTACAAGGTATTTCTGAACTCGTTACTGTACCAGGTTTAATTAATGTGGACTTTGCCGATGTTAAAGCTATTATGTCTGGTACTGGTACGGCACTCATGGGTATTGGCGTGGGTAGTGGCGAAAATAGGGCAGTCGATGCGGCCCGCGCGGCGGTTGAATCACCACTCCTTGAAATTGGTATCGATGGCGCACGCGGTGTGTTGTTTACTGTTACTGGCGGTCCAGATCTTACTTTACAAGAAACTCATGAGGCGGCTAAAGTTATCACAGCTTCAGTTGATCCTAATGCCAAAATAATTTTTGGTACGGTGATTGATGATACAATGAAAGATCAAATCAAGGTTACGGTAATTGCCACTGGTTTTGGTCAAGCGGGTCGTAAAATTTTAAATTTATCGTCTAATATTAGCAGTCAAGCACCAAAATTAGAAAAAGTTCCACCTAGCCAACCATCAAATGTGAGGGAAAACACAGAACCAATTTTTCATGAGCGACCAATTATGAGTAAACCAGCGCCGCAACCGATTACCATCAACACTGAAATGCCGATGCGGCCTGCGCCAGCTAAGCAAGTCAATTCCAGTCGAAATGTGCCACCGCAAAATGATGACGAATATGAAATTCCTTCGTTTATTAAGCGGAAGTTAAAGAGTTAGAACTAAGAGATAATAAGCACCCTGTGGTTACGGGGTGTTTTTTAATTTACAAATGTTGGATTAGTGGTAAATGTATAGAATTTAGAAGCTAGAATATAGAATCTAGATAAGTGCAGTCCGAATTCTAGATTCTAGCTTCTAGATTCTATATTCTAGCTTCGAAACAATTGTAATTCGTTATTTATTTAATATTTATACATACCTTTTTCGTCGGCGAGTTAATTGTGTCATTACCGTTCCAACTTATCCACAACCTATGCCCACCTTTCCCCAAAAGTTTCAAAAATCTATATTTTTAGCCACTTTGACCAGTACTACATATAGGGGTACAATTGATTATAGTAATACTATATGTAGTGTTTGGATAAATTCAGAAAAATAAAAGCTAAAATAAGCCAATAAATTTTATGCATTGCCCGGTTTGTAATTATTACGACACTAAAGTGCTTGATTCGCGTGTGGTTGAGGCTGGTCTTGGTATACGGAGGCGGCGGGAATGTGGTAAATGTTCCTTTCGTTTTTCCACCCAAGAAGAATGTGAAGTTTTAGATTTAACTATTGTTAAGCGTGATGGTCGCCGCGAGCCCTACAGTAAAGAAAAATTAGCGCTCGGGCTTAAACATTCTTTAGAAAAAAGGCCTTATACGGCCGAACAGTTTCGCGGGTTAGCCCAAAAAATTGAAAGAGATATTCAAAGGCGCAGGAAAGATGAAGTAACTTCAGGTGAAGTCGGCGAAATTGTAATGAAGCACTTAAGAAAATTTGATCAGGTGGCTTTTATACGTTTTGCGAGTGTCTACCGGCAGTTTGAAGACGTAACAGGGTTTAGTCGGGAATTGTCGGCTTTAGTTAGTACTAAAAGTAAGGGGAAGAGGAAAGAGTAAGAGTATTTTTCACTAGAACACTAAAACATTAGATCATGAGAACAAGAAAATTTAAAAAATGTTCTAGTGTTCTGATGTTCTAGTGATATAATGATTTATAAAAATTTAAAATTAATCTCAAAAAACCTATGGACACCACGTCAGAAATTTCGCAAGGGCAAATTGCCATCACTAAAAAAGTTGATGAAATTATGGAAATTGCGGAGGCGCAGGAAAAACATTTATCTTCCATTAAAAAACGTGATGGTCGCGTGGTGCCATTTGATGCTAAAAAAATCGTGGAGGCAATTGCGCATGCTGGACTTGAAACAAAAGAATTTGATCGTGCTGAAGCGGCGCGTTTAACTTTTCGAGTGGTGGAAGAGTTGGAAAGAATTTATGACGGCCACACTGTGCCCACGGTGGAGCAAGTACAAGATATTGTGGAATTGATTTTAATGCGTTCTAAGTGGTTTAGTACAGCCAAGGTTTATATTATTTACCGTGATGATCATACTAAAAAACGTTTACATAAAAAACGAGCTGTGCCGGCAGAAATTACGGCGCTCACCACTGAGAGTAAAAAATATTTCCCTAATCAATTATCAGAATTTGTTTTTTATTCTACTTATGCACGTTGGTTGCCGGAGCAGGGTCGGCGTGAAACATGGGTGGAGGCCGTTACTCGCTATATTGATTTTATGAATGAAAAAGTGGGTAATAAATTAGGTGAAGTTGAATACACGGAAATCAAAGAAGCGATGTTAAAAATGGAAGCACTTGGTTCAATGCGATTACTTTGGGCAGCAGGCAGTGCCGCACGCGCTTCCAATGTGGCGGCTTATAATTGTTCATTTATTGCGCCGTCAGCTTGGCAGGATTTTGCCGAAGTAATGTATGTTTTAATGTGTGGTACTGGTGTTGGCTTTTCCGTGGAACGTCAAACAGTTGAGCAGCTACCAATCATCAAAAGACAAAGCGGTGCTAAATTATTTACTTATGTAGTGAAAGATAGTAAAGAGGGTTGGGCCGACGCTTTGGCACTAGGGCTCAATACTTGGGCGGAAGGAAAAGACGTAGAATTTGATTACAGTGAAGTTCGCCCGCAAGGCGCGCGGCTTAAAACTATGGGAGGTCGCGCTTCTGGCCCAGGGCCTCTCCGCGCACTCTTAGAATTTGCGCGCACTAAAATGATGGCTCGCCAAGGTCGCAGGCTTACCACTTTAGATGTGCATGATTTGGTTTGTAAAATTGGCGAAGTGGTGGTGATGGGTGGCGTGCGGCGCAGTGCTTTAATTTCTTTATCCGATGTGGATGATTTGGAAATGCGCGAAGCGAAAAATGGCCAATTTTATCTTACTCATCCGGAGCGCAGTATGGCTAATAATTCCGCCACGTATAATGATAAGCCATCACTTACTCAGTTTTTAGATGAATGGGTGAATTTAATGAAATCGGGTTCAGGTGAGCGAGGAATTTTTAATCGTGGTAGTTTGCAAAAGCAATTACCGGTTCGTCGTTGGCCAATTTTGAAAGACGAAGCCGCTACTTGTGGCACCAATCCATGCGGTGAAATTATTTTAAAGTCCAAACAATTTTGTAATCTTACTCAAATCGTAGCGCTACCCGAAGATACCGAAGATAGTTTAATGCGCAAAATAAAAATTGCTACTATTTTAGGTACTTACCAAGCATCACTCACTAATTTTCCTTACCTCGGTAGTGATTGGAAAAGACACTGCGACGAAGAAGCATTACTTGGTGTTTCGATTGATGGTCACTGGGATTGTCCAGCCCTACGTAATCCATTAATTCTTAGGCGTTTGAAAGAATATGCGGTAGAAGTAAATCGTGAGTACGCGCAAAAATTTGGTATCAATCCTTCCACTTGTATTACTTGTGTAAAACCGTCGGGCAATGGTTCGCAATTATTTAATTGTTCTTCTGGTATGCACCCACGGCACGCTAAATATTATATTCGTCGCGTGCGCATTGAAAATCATAATCCACTTTTCCGTATGATGAAAGATTTAGGTGTACCGTATCATCCCGAAGTAGGACAAGTTGACGGCGAAGCTAGTACTTATGTTTTGGAATTTCCGATTGCGGCGCCAAAAGATGCAATTGTGCGGCGTGATGTGAAAGCTCCTCAGGCACTGGAATATTGGAAAATGGTTAAAACTAATTATACTGAGCATAATCCTTCCGTTACTATTTCCGTGGCGAATGATGAGTGGCTTCAAGTGGGAAATTGGGTGTATGAGAATTGGGATTTAGTGGGTGGATTATCTTTCTTGCCACGTGATGAACATGTTTATCAACTCGCGCCATATGAAGAAATTACTGAAGAAAAGTATAATGAATTAGCTAATAAATTTCCACAAATTGATTTTTCTCAAGTCGTGGCCTATGAATATGATGATCAAACTACCGGTTCGCATGAACTAGCCTGCGTAAGCTGAGCGTGTGAATTGAAGTAGTTGAGGGTGTAGCGTGTAGGGAGTAGCACGTAGATTATTTAGATTGTCATTCCCGCGGAGGCGGGAATCTAGAAATAAAAAAATTTCAAATGTCAAAATCTAAATTTCAAATCAAATCCCAATGATTAAATGACAAAAAATAGAAAGTTTTAGTTTATGCCTATAAAGTTAAAAGAAAATACATTTTTTAATGTTGGAACTGGAGTTAGCGCTCCTGAAACAGCTGATTTAGATATGGAACTTAATCGTTTTTTAAATACAGATAAGGCGGTAGAAATAAGGAAGACAAAACAAGTAGAGATAATAAAAAAACGACTAGGGTTGACTTGGTATCAGTGGGCAATTTTATTTTGTACTGTGGCAGGAATTATTGTAACTGTTATTTTCTAAAATTATGAAAGTTTATACAAAGACAGGAGATGCTGGCGAAACTTCGCTTTATGGCGGCAAACGCGTGCGTAAAAGTGAGTTGCGCTTATCGGCTTATGGCACAGTGGATGAATTAAATGCGGTGCTAGGAGTAGTGCTTGCCCAACCAAATGTAGAAATTTATCAAGAAAGTTTACATAAAATTCAAAATGATTTATTTACTTTAGGATCAGAACTCGCATCCGCTTCAGCTGAAGTTGCACAAAATTTACCTAAAGTTGAGGAAGCTAGAATTGAGGAGTTAGAAAAAGAAATGGATGAATTATCGGCGGAACTGCCAGAGCTTAAAAATTTTATTTTTCCAGGTGGCAATCAAATTGCCGCCCATTTGCATCAAGCGCGCACTGTCGCGCGCCGTGCTGAGCGAGCGGTAGTAAAATTATCTGATGTTGAGCCAATTCGTCCACTGGTGATGAAATATCTAAATCGTTTATCTGACTACTTATTCATCCTCGCCCGCCACGCGAATTATAAATTACCTAATGGGAAAGAAATAATTTGGCAAAAAAATTAAATTCCTCCCCTTAAAGGGGAGGCGAGGTGGGGTTTGTAGTACGTCATTCCCGCGGCTTGTCCGCCGTCGCGTAGCCGCTATGGCGGAGCACGGTTAGCGAAGGAGGAAGGCGGGGATCCAGAAATAAAAAATTCTATATTCTATATTCTAGCTTCTAACTTCTAACAAAATGAAACAAAAATCCATCTACATTTTGATCGCTCTATTTTTAGCCGCTTCCATTTTTGCTTCGGGTTTTAATTATGGTCAAAAGAATGAAACACCTGATTTTGGTCAGATTCCCGAGCAATTACGAACAGTGGATGTTTTGATTGATAACGGTAGTACTATTAGTAGTTATAAAGCGAATAGTATTGGCGTAATGAATGTTTTGGGCGCTCTGCGTTTAGTAACCAGTGAAAATAAATTAATTTTTGATTACGACGGCCCAGAAAAATCAGCTTATGGTGCGTTTGTGAAACAAATTGGTGGGGAGGTTAATGGTGATGGTCAAAAGTATTGGCAGTATTGGGTCGGAGGCGTTCAACCCCTAATCGCGGCCGATAAATATGAGCTCAAAGGCGGGGAAGTAATTTTGTGGACGTTTAGAAAATCGGCGATGTAGGTTAGTTGGCCACTAGCAACTAGTTCCTAGCCACTAGTATGCCTGCCCCGCGTAGCTTCAGCGAAGTGGGGTCATTTCGAGGAGGCCATCAGGCCGACGTGGCAATCTCTCAAAATCAATTGTTTCGAATCTAGAATCTAGAAGTTAGAATCTAGATAAGTGTAAATAATATTCTAAATTCTATATTCTATATTCTAGCTTCTAACTTCTAAAATTATGTATCGTAATTTGGTAATCAGTATAATTTTAATATTATTAGTAGTTACCGGCCGTCTCATTCCTCACGTTTGGAACGTTACGCCAATTATCGCGGTGGCACTGCTCGCTGGTGCAGTATTACCGCGTCGCTGGGCTTTTGTGGTGCCACTGCTCGCGATGTTTTTAAGCGACGCCATAATTGGTTTTTACAAATTACCAGTAATGCTAACTGTTTACGGAAGCTTCGCAGCCTCCGCTATTATTGGATTTTGGCTGCGCCCTGAAGTTGGTGTTAACCATACTTCACGGGCTACACGCTTTAACTCATTTAAAATTATTGGCGCTTCAATCACCTCATCAACTATTTTTTTCTTAACTACAAATTTTGCGGTGTGGGCCACAGCTGATTGGTACTCAAAAACAATGGATGGATTGTTATTATCGTATACTCTAGGACTACCATTTTTTAGAAATATGCTCTTGGGGGATATAATTTTTAGTGGAGTGTTGTTTGGGGTGTGGGCGTTGGCAGTAAATTATTTTGACTTGCACGTTTTATCAACAAGTGATAAGTTAGCAGAAGTTAAGGGTGAGTATATGTCATTCTGAGGCCTCAGCCGAAGAATCTCTACAATATGTTAAGATTCTTCGCTTTACTCAGGATGACAAATACGATGACAAAATAATTAACAACTCAACCAAATATTCAGGGAAGTCCGGTGATTCACCTCGAGTCCGCCAGTTGGCGGATTGAGAGGGGTGGAGATTCCGGCACAGTCGCGCTACGGTAACCCATGAACCACGTAGGGTTCAGGGGGAGTCCGATTACTGAAAATAACTTCTACCTTCGCGAAAAAGGTGGGGAGATTGATTACGACTTGTCGTGTCACCCCGCCTCCAAAAGACGGGGTTTTGGTTTTTAAGTGAGTAGTCCGCGAGCTGGCGGAGTAGCACGTAGCAAGTAGTATTTGTTTAAAAATTATAGAATAGTTAGACGAAATTTGCTTTTAAGTCATTAATAATTTTAAAATATGAAGCCAATAATTTGTTTAGTAACTGGGCCAGCAGGAGTCGGAAAATCAACAATTACGAAAGAGCTGGCAAAAAAGTTTATCAATTCGGCAAGGGTTGATGTTGATTATATTAGAAAAATGATAGTTAGTGGATATGTAAAGCCTTTTCGAGACAGTAAAAAAATAAGGGCACAGCTTTTGCTATCACGAAAAAATGCGTGTAGTATTGCGAAAAATTTTATTGAGTCTGGTTTTTGCGTATTTATTGATGATGTGATTTTAAAAGAGTCCAGTTTGGATTATTATTTGGAAAGTTTGAGCGATTATAAAGTTTTTGTTTTTTTATTGTTTTGCAATAAAGATGTTTTGCGAAAGCGAGATACCGCGAGACCAAAGGGACAAGTGATGGGCAAAAGGGCTTTACAACTTCATGATGATTTTTCTAAGAGGTTAGATGAGAAAAGATGGTTTGTTATTGATACTTCAAAAAGTACCGTCGCAAAAACCACAAAACAAATTATTGGTCTTATTAAAAAAAATTTTTAATAACCTAGAAACGTCGGATATGACGAAACGTTGTGCCGCCCCGTCGTAGGGTTTGTATAGAGCGCCTGCCTGCCGGTAGGCAGGGAAGTGGCACGAATGCCCGACTCGCCCGTGCTGTGGTCGTTTTGCATAGGGCGAGTCAATGAGTGCCACGAGCACTGTTCAAACCCGAAGACTATGGCCTGCGATTCTTGGTTACTTCTACTAAAGAAGTAACAAAATAAAAAATTAATTATTATTCTTAACCAAAGTGACTTATGCGCAAAATAATCTCCGTATTTTTATCTATCTTTTTATTACTCCCGAGTACTTCCGTACAAGCCGACACTGCTTCGGCTGTTACTTATCTTAAACAACAACCGCCCAACGAATGGATTACTCAAGCTTTAGTTGCCGCCGGCGAAACCAATGTTAGTAAAACTTATTTACAAACATTTACCGGTTCCAGCGCGACTGATTATGCTAAAAGAATTTTGGCTATTGTAGCCGTAGGTGAAAATCCATCTAGTTTTGCCGGAGTTGATTTAGTGCAAGGACTTAAAAATTTAGCCACTGGTGGACAAATTGGTGATGTAAGTTTACTTAATGACGATGCGTGGGGAATTTTAGCTTTGCGCTCGGCCGGCGTGTCGGCCGAAGATAGTGTAATTATCTCAAGCAAACAATATTTACTAAATCATCAAGAAGTAAGTGGCGCTTGGGGTTATGCGATTGGTGCGGGCGGAGATACTAACGATACTTCAGCTGTTATAATGGCTCTACTTTCCGCTGGCGAATCATCAACATCATCTGCAATTACAAACGCTAAAAATTATTTACGTACCACCCAAAATACTGATGGCGGCTTTCCTTATTCAATTGGTACTGAATGGGGCTCTGATTCCGATTCTGGCTCAACCGCTTGGGTTTTATCGACTCTTAATAAATTGGGCGAAACATCTGCAACATGGAATAAAGGAGATAATACACCAGCCACATTTTTAGCTAGTTTGCAAACTCAAGACGGCTCTTATAAATGGCAAGCCGGAGATGCAACTGGTTCAGCTGGTATGACAGCGTTTGTAGTAGTAGCATTATCAGGTAAAAGTTATCCAGTGGTGTCACAAGTGATTTCTACTTCATTACCGCAAGTAAATTTTCGAATTGAAGGCGCGAATAGTCAGGTATGTCAAGGAAGTTTATCGGCGGCCGATGCTTTACAAGTTGTAGAAAAAGCGGCCACTCAATGCGGATTTACATATCACATTCAAACTACCAGCTTTGGTCCGTATTTAGATCAAATTGGGAATGACACAGCTCAAGGCGCCATTGGCTGGATTTATTTGGTGAACTTGCAATCTCCTTCAGTTGGTGCGCGTGATTATAATTTGCAAACTGGTGATTCGGTACTTTGGTTTTACGGTGAATACAATTTAGTGCCCACTCGTTTAACTTTGCAATCAGCCCAAATTGGTAGTGGTCAAAGTACAACTGCTACAGTTGAATCATTTAGTAATCAAACTTGGTCGCCGCTTCAAGCCGCACAGGTTTTAGTTGGTAGTTCTACTTTTACAACTAATGCAAGTGGGCAAGTTAGTTTTAATCCAGCGGATGGGTATTTTCGAGTGTATGCAAAAAAAGATGGATTTATTCGATCCGATTTAGTAGCGCTTCAAGTTGGCACACCACTGGCCAGTTCAGCCACGCTTAGTGCTAATATTGTGCAAGGTGTGGTGCTCGGGGATAGTACCAGCGTGGCATTTAACATTAATACCCAAGCGCTTGATTTTGGTAATCTTAATCCGGGTAGCGTAACTAATAAAACTGTCACGATATCTAATACTGGTAATTCAGCGATTGCGGTAGCGACAACAGTAGAAGGCGATGTTTTATTTAAAGATAATATTACAGTAGATGCCGGTAGTTGGCGGAATTTTTCGGCTAGTTTGCTAAAATCAGCCAGTAAATCTACCACCGTTGGCTTACGCGTGCCGAGCGATTATACTAGTAGCGGCGCAAAAACTGGTAATATAATATTTTGGGCCATGGCGCAGTAGTTTGTGTTAGGGTGTAGCGTGTAGGGTGTAGCACGTAGTCATTGCGAGGAGCGAGTAAGGCGAGCGACGTGGCAATCTCTCAAAATTATCAATTTACAATTATCAATTTACAATAAATGAATCAATTATCAATTTTTCAATTATTTTTTTAATCATTGAGTCATTGAAAATTTATTGGAAATTGGAACTTGGTCATTGGAAATTAAAATCCCATATTCTAACTTCTAGATTCTAGCTTCTTAATATATGAAACATATTTATCTAATCATTGCTATAACCTTACTCATTGTCCCGTGCTTTGTCTTGGCCGCGGGTATTGAAGTCACGCCATCTAAATTAAAAGTAGAGCTTGGTGCTAGTGGTGGGCAGTATCAATTTCAAATCAAAAATCCTTCTCGGCAAGTGCAAGTGTTTGAAGTTTACCCCGATGATTTTACTGATATTATTTCAGTCAGTCCCGAAAGTTTTACTTTAGAAGCCGGCGCGAGTCGGAGTATTGTGCTAGATATTAAACCAAAAGGGGAAGCCCGAGCTCTTCAAACTAATTTATCAGTAGTCGCTAAAAATTTAGTGGGGCAAAATTTTCCCGCTCAAGCCGGACTTAAAATTCCGCTAAATATCAGCTTTGCTGGCGCGCCAGAAATTATTTCAACCATAGATTTAAATACCGCCATCTACCTCGGCGTTGGATTGGTAATAATTGGTCTAGCCATTGGTTGGTTTTTAAATCAGAAATTCCACAAGCCAAGTTGATTTTAAAGAATTGACAATTCAGCCACCTTGTTATAAGATTTACTCAAAATAAAATCAGTTCGTTTCCAATTAAATAATTATATTAATAACAAAAAACAATCTCTTTGAAAGGAGAAAACATGTATAAAGATTTTTTAGATAGTTTATCTATTAACTCTCAGCAGTTGACGAATCTTGTCGGTGGAGCTTGGGTGGATTCAAAAGTTAGTGCCACCCTTATTCACCCTTGTACTGGGCAACCATTACTCACTTATCCTGATACTCAAGTTGATGAGCTCGAACCGTTTTTGAATGGGTTGAAAAGTTGTCCGAAAAGTGGACTTCATAATCCATTAAAGAATGTTGATCGTTATCTCATGCTTGGGCAGGTATCATTCAAAGCGGCTATGATGCTTGAAGATCCAGCTGTTGCCGACTATTTCGCCCATCTTATTCAATCGGTGATGCCCAAATCATTAAAGCAATGTGTTGGTGAAGTCACGGTTGTTAAACAGTTTCTGAAAAATTTTGGTGGAGATCAAGTACGTTTCTTAGCAAACGGTACTACCAGTCCGGGTGATCACGTTGGTCAACAACCTCAAGATTACAACTGGCCGTTTGGTCCGGTAGTAATTATTGCCCCATTTAATTTTCCCTTGGAAATACCGGCGTTACAATTAATGGGCGCGCTTTATATGGGTAATCGTCCGCTTATCAAATCAGCCACCACTGTTAGTGTGGTTATTGAGCAATTTATAGAATTGCTCCATCATTGCGGATTACCGATGACAGACGTTGATTTAATTCATTGTCGTGGCTCAGTGATGAATGAACTTCTTAGTCGCGGTAAAAATGATATTCGTTTGGTACAATTTACCGGCTCAAGCGAAGTGGCTGAAAAATTAGCGGTGTTGATGCATGGTAAAGTACGAATTGAAGATGCTGGATTTGATTGGAAAATTCTCGGTCCAGACTTTAAAGCTAAAAATCTTGATTATGTTGCTTGGCAATGCGATCAAGATGCTTATGCCGCGTCTGGTCAAAAATGTTCTGCAACATCAATTCTGTTTGCGCATGAAAATTGGGTTGCTGGTGGTTTGTTGGAAAAACTTGCACAGCGCGCCGCCACCAGAAATCTTGACGACCTTACCATTGGTCCGGTACTCACGTGGACAACAGATGATATGCTCAAACATGTTCAAAAAATTCTGGCTATTCCCGATTCGCGACTTTTGTTCGGCGGAAATCCATTGAAGAATCATATTATTCCTTTACAGTATGGGGCTATTCAGCCGACGGCAGTATATGTGCCACTTGAGGAAATGATGAAGCCGGAATATTTTTCACTTGTAACGACTGAAATATTTGGACCATTTCAAATTGTTACAAGTTATAATGATGACACTTTAGCGTTGGTTTTGGAAGCTTGTGAACGAATGCAGAATCATTTAACAGCCGCCGTGGTGTCAGATGATCCAGTGTTTGTGAATACGGTTCTTGCTTATACGGTAAATGGTACAACTTATGCCGGAATCAGAGCTCGTACTACTGGAGCACCTCAAAATCATTGGTTTGGACCTTCTGGTGATCCGCGTGGTGCTGGCATTGGTACGCCAAAGGCAATCATAATAACTTGGAGTGCGTTACGTTGCATAAATCGCGACGTTGGTCCAATTGATTATTCAGTTGAACTTGCACAAAGTTAACAAAAATAATATCAGGTATCGGTGGTTTTGCAGAATTAAGCAAAATCACCGATTTTTTATTTGATTCAAAATATAAAATTTGGAACTTTATTTGAACTTTGAACTTTGAAATTGGGATTTAAGCATTTAGGATTTATTTAGAATTTCGTATTTAGATATTCGAATTTTTGTGAGGTTGGTTATTGGGTATTAGAAATTATCCATATAATATTTTATCCACTTGACTATCCTATCTACTATGCTATTCTTGAATTAAGTATGTTATTAAACACTTACAACTTAGTTTGTCCGACTCGCTGGGGTTGCCCTAGTGAGTAATTTGCTGTCAGCTTAATTTAATAAATTCTCACTAAAATAACCCCGCTTCGATATATTCGCAAGCGGGTTTTTTGCATTCTTTTACATTTATAAAACTTACACATTTGCTTGTTCGATTCCTCCTTTCTTAAAGGAGGTGCCCGCAGGGCGGAGGATTTATAAATAGAAAATCCCTCGGCCTACGGCCACTCCCTTTAGAAAAAGGGAGAATAAAATCCAAATGCGTAAGTTCTAATACAATTAAAACACAAATAAACCTAATTCGTAATCCGAAAACATCGGATTCACGAAATCATTAACACAAATAATACAAAGGATAATTTCATGAAAAACGCTCTTTTAAAAATACTTTTATATGGCGGAAATGATCAGGGTAATACTGGTCAGGGTCACGTTAGCAGTGCTTTAACGTACGGCTGGGAAGTAAAAAAAATAGTAACTAATAATCAAGTGGCTAAAATCGGTCGGCCAAAAGATTCTGTGTATAGCTACGGCGATATCACTCCGCAAAATGCCGATGTAATTATCATAGCAGTTAAA
The DNA here is from genome assembly GCA_038061115.1 of Patescibacteria group bacterium. Taxonomy (GTDB): domain Bacteria; phylum Patescibacteriota; class Patescibacteriia; order Veblenbacterales; family UBA10138; genus JBBTZY01. The sequence goes on from JBBTZY010000126.1 coordinate 15,654, forward strand.
CCGGGTGATGTGTCAGTAGTGGCAAGTGATTTGCGTGGAAAATTACGTCAGGATCAATTAATAATTTCTACCGCGGCACTTTTATCTCTAGGCGAGCTGCAAAAATTATTTAGTCACGAAGCAGTGGTTCGTACTATGCCCACACTTGGTCTTTCAGTTGCTATGAGTGACACAATGTGGCTGGCTGATCCTGGTCTTAATCAGGAACATATTGAGTTGGTAGAGTATCTATTTGGTAATTTAGGAAAGTTAACTCGCGCAGAGCATGACTTTGAAGTAGATACTCACACTTTAAACGCCGCTTGTCTCTTAGGTGAAATTGCATGGCTCTTATGTAAACTTTTAGGTTCAGATAAATCGGGATCAATTATTACCCGAGAGTCAGTGCTTTACAACACTAAAACCGTAATCGCTTTAGTGGAACAATTACCCGGTTTAACTTTGGAAACTTTAGCTAAAGATGTACAAACTCCAAATGGTATTACTGAAAAAATAATTACCAGCCTAGAGGCAAATAATTTGTCGGGCATACTTCAAACTGGTATTGAAGCTGGACTACAAAGGTTAGTCGAGTTGCTCAAACAATTCAACCAACCGCATGAGCATTTATCAATTATTCAAGAAGTGAATAGTTGATGGTAGATAATTGATAGATAAAAAATAAAGGTTCTCTAAAAATCAGAGAACCTTTTTATTTTAAAGTACAATACACGACGGCTTGACATATTAGCATAATACAATTAAGATATAATAAAAATAACCCAATGTTTATAATATATAAAATATAGGAAAAATATGTCTATAAAAAATGTAACTTTAACAGCCATTCCTAGTATTCCACTTATTAATAAAGGGGATGATATAGGAGAGATTATATGTTCAGTATTTAAAACTCAGAAAATTTTAATCAACGACGGTGACGTATTAGTGATTGCTTCAAAAATTTTTACAAAAGCGGAAGGTAA
>JBBTZY010000127.1:0-3070 GCA_038061115.1 Patescibacteria group bacterium
TCTAATTCATCGACCACAAAGGCCTCGGTTAAATCAGGAAATTTGGAAGTGCTTTTAAGCATAGCGGATAATTGAGTTTTTAAATTTTTAATTTCAGTGCCCAAGCTGGTCCACAAAGCGCGCACCACAACTTCTTCGGAAAAAACAAGGGCAAATAATAAATGTTCTGAACCAACATAATGATGTTGGTGTTGCCAAGCAGTAAGTACCGATTTCTCAATAATATTTTTAACGGGTGGACTGAGTCGCTCAGTTAAAAGTTCTTGTAATACTTGTGGCTCTAAATTTCTAATACTTGGTAAATCACCAGCAATCAAGCCCAGCTTTTCTTGTATAATTTCAGTTGTAACACGATGTTTTTCTAAAATTTCGCGGGCTAGTGACCCTTTTTCTATCACCAAAGCCATAAGCAAATCAACCGCTTCTAATTCTTTCCGGCCGGAAATAGTAGCTTGCTTAAAAGCGGTGCTTAATATTTTTTGATAGTGGGTGGTGAATTTGGATAAGATATTTTCCATACCCAGATTATCAACTTCGCTTCGCCAAAATAAAGCGGGTGAAGTTTAAATAGTTAATATTAAATTATAATTTAAAGTTAATTAAGATAGTTAAGTTATAGTTTGGCGTAAGCTTTAGCGAAGTTGTATTACTGGGCATATGTTATCTTAATATAGTTTAATTATAGAAGAAAATCAAGCGGTTGGCTATTTGACCAATCTTGGCGCACATAGTAAAGTAATATAAAATAAATCAAAAAATTGTTCAACAGTTAATCAAAATAAAAGGAAAATATTAATGCCTAATAAAATAACATCCAAAGTGCTCTTTAATTTTTTAAATAAAATTTCCATAGTGTTGCTAAGTGTAAAAAATAATTCACCAATACAAATTCTTCGTCATTTGGTTTTTTTAAAGTATGGCACAAATATATATTTATTTGATAGTAATATTGGTATGCCACTTTGTTGTAATGATATGAAAGATGATGAATTATTGTCTTGGCAAAAATCAGCCACCGGTAGTTACAGTGGTAATGATGTTAGAGTGATATCTACAGTGTTAGGTGAAAATTGTGTCTGCCATTTGGTAGATGTTAAATTTATCACGCAACAAGATGAAATGCATCAAGTGGATAAAACTAAATGGACGGTGTTGCTTTATAATGATAATGGTATCGAAGCTGAACTTCATTATTTACCCAAAATATCAGGATTAGCACTGGTTGTTGTTGATAGTGTTAATTTAGAAAAGATAGCAGAGGAATTGTGGCGGGTAATTAGTGAAAAAGTTAATAATGTCATCAAACCAGAAGATATTGTTAGTCAAATAAAATCACCCCATTTTCAGGTAATAAAAAAATAACTAAAATAGCGTTTATCTTGAAGCGTCTGGTTATCAATCAGACGCTTTTTTATTTTTTAAAAATCCCTCGGCTTTTAGCCACTCCCTTTAAGAAAGGGAGAATAATTCCTCCTTTGAAAAAGGAGGTGTCCCGAATAAAGTTGAGGGGCGGAGGATTTTGCACTTACAAAATAAAAAACGGATCAGCTTTTGCCAATCCGTTTGAGTGCGCGGTGATTTTAATAACTATATTTTAATATTTTGGCCTCTTTCTGGACCGACTGATCCAATAATGATTGGTTTGCCAACTTGTCCTTCAATTAATTCCCAATATTTTTTTAACCAAGTGGGTGCGTCAGAAAATTTTCTTAACCCATTTATATTAGTATTTTGGTCAATAGTGATATAAGGATACGGATACACTGGGGTGTATTCGTCAAGATTAGCCATATTAAAAGGTATAAGACCTTCGTCTTGTAAAAAATTAAAACGGTGGTCAGTACAAATTTTGATTTCTTTTAATCTGGTTAAAAAGTCAAATTTGGTGACTGCCAAAACATCTACACCGTTTTGTTCAATAACGCGTTTAAGTAGTACCAAATCAAGATAACCAACATCGCGCGGACGACCAGTAGTGGTACCGTATTCGTCATCTTGATTTTTTCCACTACCGCGTAATTTTTCAGCCAGTTCGCCCGTTATTTTTGTAGGAAATGGTCCAGCACCGACTCTAGTACAAAATGATTTTACCACACCAATCGTGACGGAATTTTTTTGAGGTGGAATCCCCAGCCCTGTAAATACTCCGCCAATAGTTGTATTGGAACTGGTGACATAAGGATAAGTACCGTGGTCAACATCAAGTAAGGCACCTTGCGCTCCTTCGGCTAATACTTTACGTCCATCCTTTAGAACATCAAGTAAATAGTCGCTGGTGTTTTTGATATACAATTTAAGATTTTTAGCATAATTCTTAAATTGTTTAGCCGTTTCTTTAACCGGTAGCGGTGACAAGCCATAAACCGCTTTTAAAATTTTGTTGGTGGCTTGAATATGTTCTGCCACCAAATCAGCTGCTTGATCGTGATCGAACATTATTTCCATTCTGAGACCAGTGCGATTGGATTTTTCCACATAAGCTGGGCCGATACCTTGTCCGGTTGTACCAATCTTCTTTTTACCACGCGCTGTTTCTTTGGCGTTGTCCAAAGCAATTTCCGCTGGGGTAATTAAGTGGGCGGCGTGAGAAATTAATATTCTTTCCGGACTAAGATTTTTTACATATTTTTTGAGCATTTTCATTTCAGTAAAAAATTTAGGCGGATTAATTACCATGCCATTGCCAAGTACACAGGTGATATTTGGTCGCATGATACCTGACGGAATAAGATGGAGTTTTATAATGTCATTGCCAATTTTTATAGTGTGACCAGCGTTGGCGCCACCTTGAAAACGAGCGACAACATCCACATATGCACTTAATAAGTCAACAATTTTTCCCTTACCTTCGTCACCCCATTGTAATCCGAGTACAATGACAAACTGTTGTTTTAAAATATCTTTTAAGTTCTTATACATGATTTATTCCTTTATTAAGTTACGATTTTGCGAATTATTTATTTTATTTATTACGTCATTAACTTACGCTTGAGGGGTGATTTTGTCAACTATTGACGGCTCTACGCTAAATAGTGTGGTGGATAACTTAAAAGCAGTGGTAATATTAGCT
>JBBTZY010000128.1:0-2972 GCA_038061115.1 Patescibacteria group bacterium
TACGCCCCTTGAAATTAATTTAACTGGCCCAACTGATGTGAATGCAGTGCGGGAAATTTTTTCTGCTAAATTAAACTGTGAAATGAAGTTTAAGATTTTGGAAACGGGTGATGCTACATTATTTGGTAAGTTGAATACTGGCTCTATCAAAACAATTGCGCAAGCCGAAATTGGTGGTGATTTGGAATTAGCTGGCGATTTCAAAGTTGGCGGGTTTGTACGTTTGGATAGAAATGGTAATTTGAAAAATATTGCATCTGTTCAGGTTATCTCAAGTGTGAATGCCGATGGTAGTATTACGCTTGGTAGTATTCCTGCCACATCTGTTGGTTCATCTGTATCTATCGCGCAAACATCTGCCGATCCTGTTTCTGCTACTCGCGCGGCATTGGCTTTGTCAACTGCTGGTCAATCTTCATCTGATTATCTTATTTATAGTGAACCTTTCCAAGTTACTTATGATGGTAAGGTTTTGAGTAAGAGCTTGGAGGTTAAAGAAAGTTTGATAGTGGGTGGTGATAATGTTACTTCAGGTAATTTGATTTCGGGTCGTGTAGGTGATAGTTTTAGTGGATTACTCGTGAAGTTTACAAATAGTTCAGGTAAATCATTATTCTCAATTGATGGCAGTGGGTTACTGGTGGCGGATGTAGTTAAGACACGCGCGATTGTGATTGATAATACTGATCAACCTCGTGCGACTATTGGTAGTGCGGTGGTGCCTGCACAAAGTTTGGTGATCACAGTTACTGCGCCTGAAGTGCGTCCGGGGATGAAAATTTTCATCACACCTAAAATTGCTATTTCACAATCACTCGCCGTTACAAACATTACGCAAGGTAGTTTCACAGTTTCCTTAGCTCATCGCTCGGCTTCTGATGTACCATTTGATTGGTGGTTGGTGGATGTAACTAATCCATCATTTACAGCTTCATCACAAATAGTTGATAATCAACCTACAACAAATAACATACAACAAACAACAGATAACACTGCTTCGCCAGTAGTAAATAATGAGCCAGTAGTTGATTCAACTCAACCAGTGGCGAGTGGTACAGATGTTGCGCCAACTACAACCACTGAACCAACTGCCGCGACTCCAATCGAAACTCAGCCGGTGGCTTCTTCTACCGCAACTGAACCAACCCCAACCACTACTCCAACTACTGTTACCGATTCAACCCCAGTCGCTTCGGTCAGCACACCAAGCGCACCAGAACCAACCCCAACTTCAACTTCAACCACTACCACCACCACCGAACCAATTGTAAACAACACTCCCACCGTCCAAGCCAGCATAGTAGCGGAATAAACTATCCCATTTGATTATTTTTGAGTATTTAAATTACATAAAAATTTCGCGTCTCTAATTATGTCCGGCCGGACATAATTAGAGACGCAGTAAATAAAATAAATTTATGTTAAAATCCAGCAAGTCAATTACCAATTTTATTTTAAATTCCTTATATGCCAGTGGTTTAGCCGCGGTTGAATTTTATGTTTGGACTTATAATTTGAAACGTTGGCAGTATCACTATGAAAGTAATCGTGAATGGAGGGATTATCAAAAATATGTTAAAAATAGAAATAAATCACGTAAACTTTTACATAACTTAAAAAGAAGTAAATATATTAAAATCAATAAAACAGGCGATAAGATTATAGTTAGCTTAACTAATAAGGGTAAAATGGCAGCGCTTAAAAATAGTTTATTACAAACTAAAAAAATGTCTGATAAATATACCGTAGTAATTTTTGATATCCCCGAAATAGCGCGCTTAGCTAGAGTTTTGTTTAGAAAATTATTAAAAGAAGCTAGTTTTAAAAAATTACAGCAAAGCGTGTGGATATCAAATGGCGATGCCCGCGATATTATGATTAAATTTATTAAAGAACAAAAAATAGATAAATGGGTTAATGTATTTTACGCTACTAATTTATTTAAAAATTTGAATTTATAATGCGTCTCTAATTATATCCGGCCGGACATAATTAGAGACGGAGATGATAATTGTTTTTTTAATTAAAATGTTGTGGATATCTAGGTGGTTGACAAGTTTTTGTGGTTTGGTATACTAGTTTTACAACTTAAATAGCCACAGACAGCAGGTGTCTAATTATATTAGACCTAAGCCGTAAAAAGGCCTGCCGAGGTAAGTAGTCAGAAGCTGTAAGCTTTTGATTGACAGCTTATTATCTGTGGGTTAACCACAGTTTTTTATTTAGAATTTGGTTGCTTTAGCAACCACCCCGAGCTATGTCGAGGGGTAAAAGCGGAGCTTTTATTTTATGGCCAAATCAAAGCAAGCAAAAAGTGAATTATTGAATAATTTAAGTAATTTGTTTAAAAAAGCTAAGTCGTTGGTATTTGCTGATTATACTGGTTTGACAATGAAAGATATGCAGGAGTTGCGTCGGGCAATGAGAGCTCGGGGCGTAGAATACGAAGTAACTAAAAAAACTTTGCTTCGCAAATCACTTGAATCAGCTAATATAACTTCGGTTGATGTAGATACTTTGCAAGGTATGGTTAGTGTGGCCGTAAGTGATAGTGATGAAATAGAGCCAGCCAAGCAAGTGGTAGAATTTGCTAAAACTCATGACAAATTTAAATTGCTTGGTGGGGTAATTTTTGGTGACTTTTATGGGGCTAGTCAAGTGGCAGAATTGGCTAAATTACCAGGCAAAGATGTATTGTTAGCGCGGGCGGTAGGAGCTATTAAATCACCGTTGTCTGGATTTGTTTCAGTACTTAGTGGTAATTTACGCGGGCTTGTGCAAGTGCTTTCAGCAATCAGTTCTCAAAAAAAGTAATTTATTTTATATTTTAATTTTTATTAATAATTATCTATAATTATATGTCTGACGAAAAAAAAGAAGTTATAGTGCCAGAGAAATTCAAATCGCTCGTTAGCGAAATTGAAAAGCTCTCGGTACTTGATTTAGCTGAGCTCGTAAAAGTGCTCGAAGAA
>JBBTZY010000129.1:0-2780 GCA_038061115.1 Patescibacteria group bacterium
CTCCACGGTGTATAATTTGCTATATTTTTTTTGTAATTTTTTCCAAGCCTTACGAAAAGCAGTGGAACGAATTACCCGAACCATATAATTTACAAAATCAGGTATAAGTTTATGAGAAAACATTTTAAGAGTTTTTACACCTTTCTTATAAGTTTTTTTGTTAGGGTGGGCAAAAACTGTCACAGACCATTGACCATTATTTGGCCACCATTCATTATAATCAACTTTAACTTTATGTTGACTAAAATACTTTGAAATTATTGCTTTGATTAATGCTGTGCCAAGATGATTTCCTGGATGAATTTCAGTCGATGATCCTTCTGTGCATTGAATTTGAATGGCAATAGCGTTGAGGTAATAAGGTGCTCGGGTATGTTCAATGTTGCATTCCATTTTAAGTATTAGGCAACTAACAGGATCTTGTAGTGTAGATATTTTTTTACATGATCTAGAAAAATCAACATTATCAAATTGTAATGTTTTTTCTAACTCCGCCACTAGTTTATCAAATAATGGCAAGTATAAGGCTGGATACTCACCCAGCATTAAATATTCAGGCATTGTTAATGTTCCTTATATTATTTTTTGGTTTTATGATTTGTAATTTTTATTAAATAAAGTTTATCATAAAAGTAAAATTATGTCAACCGTATGGAAACAATCCCCACTTGTTTGATAATTCTTTTCGTCACAAACCGCGAGCGGTCGCGCGGTATTTGTGACGGAGCGTTTTGTTAAAAACAACATTCCAACATTCTTGAGAATGTGAGAATGTTATTTTTAATTTATTAGCATGCCGTCGCCGAAGGAAAAAAAGCGGAAGCGTTTTTTGATGGCGCCTTGGTAGGTTTTTAATAATTTTTCTCGACCGTAGAATGCGGCGACTAACATCATTAAGCTGGATTTGGGTACGTGGAAATTGGTAATTAAATTATCCACAAATTTAAATTTATAGCCGGGTTGAATGAAAAGATTGGTTGAGCCGGTGAGTTGGGTTAATTTGACGAGAGATTGTTGTGGATTCCCGCCTGCGCGGGAATGACAACCGACGAAAATTCGTGACGCCCCTCGACTTGGCTCGGGGTTCACATTGTAATGCGAGGCTGATTCAAGTGTGCGGACTACTGTTGTGCCAACAGCTACTATTTGTCTCCCTTCGTATTTGGCTTGATTAAGTCGGCGGGCAGTATTTTTATCTATAAAATATGTTTCGTGATGAAGTTGTCCGGTCTGCATGTGCTCCTTGGTGAGTGGCGCGAAAGTACCTAAGTTAACATGTAAGGTAACAAATTCAATTTGATGTCCAGCGTTTTTAAGTTTGGTTAATAAATTTTTAGTGAAATGAAGTGAGGCAGTGGGTGCCGCCACCGAGCCAAGAGTACGCGCAAAAATAGTTTGGTAATTTTTTCGTAAAGCAATTTCTGAAAGTTTGGTGTGTTTTAAATAAGGTGGAATTGGAGTTTGGCCGTAGGTTTGTAAAATCGAATTTATTTTACTTAGTGGAAATAGTGGTTTGAGTGTGTAGCACTTTTCAGCGTGAGCATGAACGGTAAATGAGAGATTGCCACGTCGCCCGCTTTGGCGTGCTCCTCGCAATGACGGTTTAATTGTTGTGCCAATAAAAAGTTCTGTGCCAACTTCCAATTTTCTGTCAGCTAAAACTTTTATCACTCCATTCCCCTTCTCTAAAAATAATATACGCACTTTACCGCCGGTTGGTTTGGTAAGCTCTAGTCGGGCGGGAATAACTTTGGTTTGATTAAAAACTATAACCGATTTGTATGGTAGATATTTAGTTAAATTGGCAAATGTGTCGGTTTGTAGTTTATTGTTTTGGCGATTGCAAATAAGTAACTGCGCTGAATCACGCGGTTTGGCGGGCGAAAGTGCAATTTGTGAGGATGGAAGTTTGTAATCGTACTGGTGTAATATTTTATAAAAGTTTTTATTGTATTGCATATTGTTGTAGTTTGCCGCCCTGTCGTAGTATTTGTACAGAGCGGAAGTCGGACGAGTGTCCGGCGAGGGCGTGCTGTGGTCGCTTCGCATAGCCCGAGCCAACGAGTCCGACGAGCACTGTTCAAATATGGAGACCGAGGCGGCGATTTTGTGTTACTTTATAAAAAGTAACAAAAGAATAAAATAATTTTAATTTCTAGATTCCCGCCTCCGCGGGAATGACGACTTATATCAATCCTTTTTTAATTTTGTCGCGATAGGATTTGATTAGGTTGTTAAAAAAATATAAATTATGCAAGGTTAATAATCTTAGTGGCGTTATTTCTTTGGCTCGCAAGAGATGACAAATGTAATTTCGTTTATAACTACCACACACTACGCAATTACATTTTGTATCTAATGGTTTTTTGTCGGTTAGGAATTTTGATTTGAATAAATCAAGTTTACCAGTTGAAGTATATGCTGTGCCATGGCGGGCAAAATGTGTAGGTACAATGCAATCAAAAGTGTCCACACCGTTTTTGATAGCTAGTGGTATATCGTCTAAATAACCAATTCCTAATAAGTGTCGTGGTTTAGTTTCCGGTAGTTCATTATTCACCCATCCTAACATATCGGACATTATTTTTTTATCTGAGCCAAATTCTCCGCCAATCGCAAAGCCATCAAAAGGAAGTCCAGCAATAAATTTAGCGCTTTGTAGGCGTAAATCTTTATATTTTCCACCTTGCACAATGCCGTAGAGCGCTTGATTTGAGGTTTTAGATTGCAGAGATAATTTTGCCCAGCGATGCGTTGTTTCTAAGGATTCAATTAAATAT
>JBBTZY010000130.1:0-5240 GCA_038061115.1 Patescibacteria group bacterium
TATTTATGAGCTAACCGCTAGTACTACGGTTGCAGTTTCAATGAGCTAAAGCGCCTTATAGTAAATAAGGCATAAAAGCTGTATAATAGTAATATATGTATAATACGATCAAATTAACGATAGATGTGGCAACACGCGTAGCACCAATTTTAGGATCTCGTGATATTCTTGAAGTACTAAAAAATCAGATAGTTGATTCAAAAGCAAATGCCGTTGAATTAGATTTTAGTATTGTTAATTTTATTTCTCGTTCTGCTGCACATGAACTTCTTAAAGTAAAGGATGAAGTAGAACATCAAAACAAACAAGTATCATTTGTAAATACAAACTTGGAAGTTCAGAACATGATTCGTACTGTTGCCGCTAATCGCATATTGCCTCGTGAACGCAATATAGACTTTAAACCTAAACTTGTTGATATTAATTCACTCTTCAAAGAGACAGCTTAAAATATTATCCACTCAACAAAAATCCTGTGAACTTACTTTCACAGGATTTTTGATTTATGATACTATTTGGGCATTAGCTCAAAGCAATCAGTCACTTACTGAATCGTCAATCTAAATGGTTGGACATATGGAAAAAGAGTAACTGAATTTACTGCAAAAGATGAGACAAAAAGCTGGTAATCAGTATGTTGTCGAAAGAGAACAAAGAAACACAACCATAATAATTAATATAATTATTTCATGTGTTTCAATATTTCTTATAGACATATACCTATCATAAGCATTCTACATAATAAGTATTTTTTACACTTAAAAAACACTCAACATATTACCTTTTTTTAAACCAATTAAATATTTTTCTGTACCACTTAACTTTTATTATTGGCTCTAAGTTATTTTTATTATCATCTTCAACTTTTTGTGTATCTACTTTTTTGATAATAGAATAAGATAATACACTTTCTTTTGCGGACCCAATTTTAATATCAATTTTTTTTAATATTTCTTTCTTAGGAATACTAACATCTTTGGGTGTAAGTATTATAGTTGGCAAAGGAAGTGTTGTTTCTACATCTATTTTAATACATGTAGTCTTATTTGAATTCCAAACATACCCACTCTCACAATCACAACTACTAGTGCCATTTATTATTTTAACAACAGAAAACTCCCCATAATTTAATTTGCAATACTCTATGCTAGAAATACATTGGTTGTTGTTAAAAAAATAACCACTCGTACAATAGCAGGAATTTTTGTCGCCATATGAATTCGTACCATACTTTGATTGACAATTCTGAGTGTATGTAATACACTTACTTCCATTTCCATTAAAAATATATCCATCGCCACAAATACAATTTTTTTCTCCTGGACTACTACTTTGACCATAAGTATCGGTACAATATTTAGCCATCAAAATTTTATTATTATTTATTTCGACCTCTAACCTTGCTATCTTAAGTTTATTTAATTCAATTTACTCATCTATTTTTAGTTGATTATTATAAAAGTCAGATTTTGTCTTTTCTAATTTTTGTTTTAATTCTTCTCTTTTAATATCTCCCAACGCAGTACATTCAATCTGAGCTTGCCTAGTTGCAATATTGTTCTGCGTCTTTTTTACCTCTATAGCAACCTGAGCTGCTTTAATTTTTACTGCCCATTCTTCTTTTAATTGCGCTATTCTTGGAAGTTTTATAGCTGAAAGTCCTGTAACTTTTTGTGCGGCCTCTATTTCGATTTGGGCCTGAGTCATTAACGATACCAATGACTGAGATTCTCTTTGCATTTGGTCGTAAAAGTTATTCAAACTATATTTTGTTTGTAAACTGGTCCAATCTTCCACATTACAACCAAGTTGAGGGTTGTCATTTCTACATATAGATGTAAAAACATAATCAACTATACTATCAGTCCACCCATCATTACAATATACTTTTCCATTTAACTGCATGCCCATTGAGCAGTTTACGCCCCCATGTGAAGAACAAGCTCCAGATGTTGCATAAGCTGGAGTAGTTAAAATAAATCCAACACTTAGTATAAAAATACCTAATATCCTCAACTTCATATTCATCATCATAGTATTATAAAACTTACTATGCTTTATCTTTACCATAAAAAGAAATAAATTACAAGTATAATAAACTACCCTTCAACTCCCACCGATTCCAACTCCAAATATAAATACCTCATCAAAATTGATGAGGTATTTATATTTGGAGCGGGTAACGGGAGTCCTCCTCCCTCAAAATTTAGCAATGCTTTAACATAAGCTAAATTTTTCATCCGGAGCCTGGGTGTTTAAAAATCTAAAGCAGTTTAGATTTTTAAACTACCCTTCGACTCCCGAACATTGCATCATAAGAAAAAACCTCCACTAAAATATAGTGGAGGTTTTTTCTTTGGAGCGGGTAACGGGAGTCGAACCCGTTTTTCTACCTTGGCAAGGTAGCATAATACCGTTATACGATACCCGCAAATTTTAAATCCTAAGCACTAAATCCGAAATCCTAAATAAATCTTAAAATTTAAAATGCCGAAACTTTATTGGATTTGTAATTTATAAACTACACCCTATACGCTCTACCCTACACCCTAAAACTAACTCTTACTCTTACCAAATTCTTGCCTACTCAGTATAGCAAAAAGTTTTGGTTCGTCAATACCAGAAATTAACACCAATTTATACTTTGATTTTTCCCCTTTTTTAATTTGAATTGCCGTTTTTGGTAATTTTAAAGTATCAGCTAAAATTTCACAAACCTCTATGTTCGCCTTGCCCTCAATCGGCGGCGCTCCTACTCGTACTATCACCTGTGCGCCCGACACAGCCACCCCTGGTCGTTTAGAATTCGGCACCACTTTGATTCTTAAATTAACAGATGGCATAAATTAATCATTTAAATTATTCCAGAATAATTCGGCCATATTGGCTAATGAATAATCATCATTATATGTACTATCATACCAATCATACCACACTAATCGATCGGGATTAGCTGGCTCTATAAAACCCAAACCTATTTTTTGCTCTCGCCAATACGAAGCTATGCCAGTTCCAGACTGATACTTTTGGGCAACAGTTTTTAATAAAATATTTTGTAACCCTTGCCCGCGCGGACGAGCTGGTTCAATATTTTTTAATAATTCATTGGCGATGAGCGATGAATTTAAAACCTCAAACATTGCCTTAGCTTTAATCAAATAATTTTCATTTGGTATTTCCTCTCCTAAATAAACTAGCATATTAGCAGTTACCAAATGATAATGTTCCGTAAACTGTTTATTTTTACCTTCGCGATATAAATTATCGGCTCCCACCGACTGCAATCCTAAATCAACTTTTTGACGAATCAAATTTAAATATTGTTCTTGTTCAGCAACAGAAAAATTCATTAAGCTGTGCTTCAAAATAGCTAAAGAATAAGCTGCGCTAAGTAATGCTCGATTTTCAGTATCACTGGCCTGCAAAATCCAAGGATACATAGTTTTAATGTTTTTAAGTATCAAATCACGTGAGTTTTTTGAAAATAATTCGGGCTTATTTTTTAATAACTGTAAAGATAAATATGCGCCAATGGCCTCATTGAAAGAGCGAGTGGAAATTTTTTTATTCTGATTAAGAATAAAATTACTTTGTTTGGTTGACAACTCAATCAGAACGTATTCCAAAGCGCGCTGAATTTTTTTTTGAGCTTCTGGTTCAGTACGAAAACGATAAAAAGTAGCCAAGGTGGCTTGCAGGCGTAAAGAATTATCTGACACTAAACCAATTTCTTTATAATCCGATGATGGTACTTCGTAACTCCAACCCTTGCCATTCCATTTGGTATCTAAATAATTACTATAACGATTATAAATTGTTTCTAGATCAGTTTGAATAATCGACGACTTTGTTTTTAACCACCACAATCCACCAATTATTAATAACAACAATAAAATTAATCCTATTTTTTTGAAATTTTTATTAATTTTCATAATTTGAATTTGATTTGATATTTGCCTGCCTGCTCCTCGAGTCTGAGTGGCCTCGGAATCGAAGACCGGTAGGCAGGGATTTTGAAATTTGAAATTTTAAACAGGTAATATGATATCAGATAACATCTTAGGTGCTTTGGTTAAATTTCTACACCCTCTCCCCCCTATAACTACCATGTCTTCTATTCTCACTCCACCCCAACCTTTAAAATACAAGCCCGGTTCAACTGTCATTATCATATTTGGTTTTAATAAATCTTGCGACTTTGGTTTAAAGCTTGGCCACTCGTGAATGGCTGTGCCAACTCCGTGGCCTAAACCATGCGGAAATTTTTTGGGACCAAATTTTTTATTTAAAAATTGCCGTGCTGAAGCATCTATTACGCTCGCTCTTTTTTCACCAAGTGCTAACAATTTTAACGCTTTATTTTGTGCTTCTAGTACTGCCAAATAAACCTTCTTCTGCCGCGCAGTTGGTAATCCAAAAAAATAAGTGCGTGTCATATCTGAACAATATCCATTAACTGTTGCCCCAAAATCAAACATCACCGTATCACCAATTTTTAATTTATAAGCCGAAGGCGTGTGATGAATATCAGCTGTACCTTTGCTAAAAGCAACTATTGGTTCGAAAGCTAGAGCCTTCACACCTAGTTGTTTAAAACGCGTGGCAATAAACCGCGCTAAATAAATTTCACTTACTCCCGCGCGTAATTTACCAATTAACTCAGCCAAAACCTGCTCACTAATTCTTTGGGCGCTAGTTATATAAAATATTTCTTGTTTAGTTTTAATTGCTCGTAGATTTTGAATGACGGGGAGTTGATAATTCATATTATTATTTTATTTTTTTAATTGTTCCACTACCGGCATTCACTTCTACAAAATCACCATCTTTAAAATTTTTAGTTGCGTTGGTAAGCGCCACAATACAAGGCACGCCAAATTCCCTAGCTACCACTGCGGCGTGGCAAGTAAGCCCTCCAACTTCAGTAACAAAAGCCGCGGCTCTTTTCATAGCTGGTAAATAATCAACTGTGGTGGCATGGGTAATTAAAATATCACCAACTTTAACTTTATTATTCTGCTCTGGTGAAACAACTATTTTTACCATACCACGCACCACACCATTGTTGGCACACAGCCCTCTTTGCTCGTCGCCACCTTGTAAATTTTTAACGTAACTTTCCACGTGTTTAAAAAATTGTTGCGCTTCTTTATTAGTAAAAAAATATCTTTTACTCATTTCCTTGTTAAACCCCCAACCCATAATTTGGCCTTTTTTAGTGAGCACTTTTTCCGGATCAA
>JBBTZY010000131.1:0-1940 GCA_038061115.1 Patescibacteria group bacterium
TGTTATCAGTTATTCTTGGGGTTATAATAATAGGAGCGATTGGATTATTTTCTATTAATATGAAAAAAACTACCAAGACAAATAAAGTGAAAAAATTCACAGCAGTTCTCCGTACGGAAAAAGGCAGTATCACCATTTCTTTAAATACAGATCAGACACCAAAGACAGTCAACAACTTCGTTACCTTAGCTAAAAAAGGTTTTTATAACAAAACAATTTTTCACCGGATAATCAAAGGATTTATGATCCAAGGCGGAGATCCCAAGGGGGACGGAACGGGAGGACCTGGATATAAATTTGACGACGAGTCTTTTACCGGCGAATATACGCGAGGAACAGTTGCCATGGCTAATTCAGGCCCCAATACCAATGGCAGTCAATTTTTTATTATGCACGCTGATAATCCTCTGCCGAAAAATTATGTGATTTTTGGAAAGGTTACAGCTGGGATGGACACGGTCGATACTATAGCAGAATCCTCTATGCAGCCATCTGGAGAAGGTTCCTCTCCAGTTACACCCGTAAAAATTCTTACAATCGATATAAAGGAAAAATAATTATTTTCTTACATGGATGTAATAAAGCGGTATAAAATCATTCTTTCTTTAGTTACTTCTCTAATTCTAACTTTAGTTATTACTAAGACATTTTTTTTTGCAGGGGTACCAAAGATAAACAAAGAAAAAATTTCAAGGACGATAAAAAATACCAAAGATAGTGTGACTATTTTCAAAAACACTTTTGCATATAAGATGTCTCCAAAAAAGATTGACTATGAGCAGGTATTTTCAGATGTTCCGGCGGTTGAATTTGAGGAAGCTGAAATCGTTCCGACTCAAATATTAACACCGACTCTAACCCCCACAATTATTTCCCCAACTCATAAACCAGCAGAAATTATTTTACTGAGGGCAACCCCGATCGTTTATAGTAAGCAGCCAACAGCCGTTCAAACAGTTAAGAAAAAACCTACCGTAATCCCAACTTTAAAACCAGAGCCAACTGAAAAACCTGGAATTAATTCTTTAAAAATATCTAATCCCTTAGATCAACCCTACTATAATCCAAGTCTTGCCCATAAGTGTTACAACGCAGATAAATTTATTGAAGTTTATGGAGGGGGCTTAGGTTCGGCTAGTTGTTATTCAAAAGTCCAATCTTTTATGAGTTCAAATCTAACCTCAGTTTCAATATTGGGTAAAAGTATTTCGGTTCATAAAAAAGCCTATCCGGCCTTTAAAGCAGTATCTGATGCATTAGATAAAGATAGCGTAGCTAAAAAATATAAGATCAATACGATTGGAGCTTATGTCTTTCGATGCAATGTCAACGCTTCAACTTCAGACCGTAATGACCTTTGTAGCAGTGGCTGCAAACTTTCGACTCATGCTTTTGGAATTTCAGTGGATATTAATTGGGATGAAAACTGTAATGGTTGTTCCACCTTTACAATTCCAATGGAAATAGTTGATATTTTTGAATCTTATGGATTCCGCTGGGGCGGACGCTACAAATCAGTGTTTGGTTCAAGGATTGACCCAATGCACTTTGAATATATGTATGACCTATGCAAAAACACTAAATAGTCCATAAAGTCGTAAAGCCCATAAAGCAAAACAACTTAATAAACTTTAAACTTTACAAACTTACTTGCGTCGTTTAATATTAATTCATGGAAATAAAGGAAGCTATATTGCGTTTTTTAGAATACTGCGAATTGGATAAGTACCTATCTATAAAGACAGTCAAGATGTATGCCTACTATCTGAATTTTTTTAAAAAGTGGTTACTTATGAGTAGCAAAGTTGAAACTTTTCAGGTAAATAAAATTGACGATAATATTGTCAGGAACTTCCGTCTATACCTTTCTCACGAATATAAGAACCCAGATAAGGGTGCTCTGAAGCGCCAAACTCAAAATTACTTCCTAGTAGCACTCC
>JBBTZY010000132.1:0-4427 GCA_038061115.1 Patescibacteria group bacterium
AGGTCCGGCGGCGGGCCAAAAATGATACCAGATAAAAGATAAATAAGAAATTAGAGTTATAGATAATACCAAATCACGCGCTGGGCGCTGATTGTCTTTATTATATAAAATTAGTGGCGTAATTACATAAAAAGCAAAAAATGCTAAATAGGTAATTGCGAGCCATGATTCTAAAATAGGTAAATTAAATTGTCCTAAATTAGCGTGAATATTTGCGCCGCCAAAAATAAATTTATCAATATTAATTAAGGCATTATCAAGTAGGGTAATGCCCGGTGTTTTCCAAATTTTTAAATTTACGTAATTAAAAGTGAGTATCAGTAACGGCCAAGTTATGCCGAGGAAATTTATAAGATGTTGTAGTAGATTAACTCCGCGGTATTTTCTTACAAACCATAAATAAAGCCCGGCCAGTAAAATACCACTCAGTAAAATTGGTCCTAAAAATTTAATACTAAAGCCGCCCCAATACACAAAGATACCGGCGGACGCGCTTAGTAAAAGCAAAACCAAATAACCCGGCCCGATTAATTCGGCCAGTGAGATTTGGTAATGGTAGGATGATTTTAATTTTGTGATGGTTGGCATACTGGTAGGCGTAATAGAGTACGGCTGACAGATTAGCATATGTTTTAATACATTTCAAGAGGATGATATTTTTTGATTTTTATAGGTTGACAAATATAGTGTTCCTGTTAGGATATTAGTAGATAAAATTAAAAATCGTTATTTTACATGAATATCAACAATAAATTTAAAGGAGAGGCCAAATGCAAGTTCAAAATCAAGATAATATTTTAAAAATAGAAGGTGTGTTGCAATTTCCATTATATTATGAAATAATGGAGCGTTTAGTAGAAAGAGGGATGACAAAAAATTTTGACGACTGCTTTTTTACTATTAAGTTGGGAAATAGTAAATTTTTTGCAGGTGATGCAAGTAAACCGGAGTTAATTTTTTCAGTTAGTCTAAGGTGGGTAGATGTTGATAAAACTCCCCATATTTTAAAATGTATCTGGATTGAATTTGAATGTCCCGAGGGAAATTGTAAATATTTAATTACCAATCTATTAACTGAAGTAATAAAGAATTGGGCGATATTGAAAAAAATAATACTTAACATAAGAGTTTGGCGTCCAGACACAAGCATACGTGCTGTTTATGTTGTGACTCATCCTGCGGATGTAGTGGAAGATTACGACAATCCACTGCCGTTTGAACTTTTGGAGGAATTTGTTAGTGACATGTTAATTATTCTGCAATCATCCAATTTTTTAGAGATTTTAAATAATTTAATAAAAAAGCACGAAGATTGTTTAATTGATAGTGACTTAAAAAAACAAATAGAAAAGTTTATTATATCTACGCTTACTCCTAGCAGTATCCCTCATTTTACAGTGTTGCAGCGAGTTGAGTAAGTCTTAAAAAACCGGATGAAGTATTTTCTCAGCTATTACAAATTTTTATGTGAGGGGATTAAATCCCGCGAATTCTATTAACAGCCAAAAGGAGGTGGCTGTTATTTTTTTATTATTATAAATTTGCGGAAATTGTAGAAAAATGTTAGATTATTATTAGCTTATGTATATTTTATCCAATAAATTAGCCGATTATTTGGGGCAGGAAATTCATCTCAAGGGTTGGGTAGCGAATTTTAGGTCTTCAGGTAAAATTTGGTTTTTGGAGCTACGTGATGGCGCGGGCTTCGTATCTATTGTAGTAGAAGGTAAAAGTGCCGGTGAGGCCAGTTTGCAAGTTTGTAGTGAATTAAGTTTGGAATCGTCAATTGAAGTTGTAGGTGTGGTAGCCAAACATCCTAAAAAAGATGAATACGAACTCCATGCCACGGCAGTTAAATTAATAAGTAAATCAATTGAATATCCAATTGGCAAAAAAGAACACGGGCCTGATTTTCTGTTGGATAATCGACACCTTTGGCTGCGCTCCTCACGGCCATGGGCAATTATGCGCGTGCGCAATACAATCATCAATGCGACTTACGAATTTTTAAATAATGAGAATTTTATTAAAATTGATTCACCAATTTTAACCCCAACTTCTTGTGAAGGCACAACTGAACTTTTTAAAATAGATTATTTTGATGAACCAGCGTATTTAACACAATCTGGTCAACTTTATTTGGAAGCGGCGATTGCCTCGTTTGGACGAGTGTTTGATTTTGGGCCAGTATTTCGGGCTGAGAAATCTAAAACTCGTCGACACTTAACAGAATTTTGGATGATGGATGCCGAAGCCGCTTTTGTGGAACATGCGGGAAATTTGGTTATTCAGGAAAATTTAATTAGTTTTATTGTGGCTGAGGTGCTAGTTAAAAATGCGGCCGAACTTAAAATTTTAGAACGTGATGTTGTGCCACTCCAAAATATTAAACCGCCATTTTATAGAATCACTCACGCTGAGGCAGTTCATTTGCTTAAAGAAAAGGGGAGTGATATTGGCGAAATGGATGATTTAGGGGCCGATGACGAAACAACTTTAACGCAAATGTACGACAAGCCGATTTTTGTGGAAAAATATCCAAGCGCGGTGAAGGCATTTTATATGATACGTGATCCGAGCGACCCGTCACGAGTACTGAATGCGGATTTGCTCGCACCCGAAGGTTATGGCGAAATTATTGGAGGCAGTCAGCGCGAAGATAATTTAGATTTATTAATTGAGCGGATGAAAGAACACAAATTACCAATCAAAGAATTTGAATGGTATTTGGATACTAGGCGCTACGGCTCGGTGCCACATTCGGGTTTTGGTTATGGCTTGGAACGCATTGTGACTTGGCTGTGTGGCTTAAAACACGTGCGTGAAAGTATCCCATTTCCACGACTTATTAATCGTTTAAGACCTTAATTAAATTTTATTTATGAGTATTTATAAAATTACGTATGGACAAATTATAGTTGTTTGGGTTGTGGGGTTAGTAATCGATATTATAACTTTAGTTGAGGCTATCGGATACCGAAGTTGTGGCGGCGGTCGTTTTGATAATTTGATTTGTCAGCAGGGCTATTATGTAGATGATGTAAAGTTGTTGGTATTGGCGATAGTATTGTTAGCCGCCATAGTTTTTTATAATATTGGTTGGAGAAATTATCATAGAAAAAAATAATAAATTTTTTAATTTTAAATTTTAACCTTAAATTTTATGAGAACGATCAAACAATTTTATGTGAATAGTTTTATGGCTTGGATGCTCATAATATCCATCACCATCGTAGCGGCTGGTATTTCAGCTTTGAAAATTTTGGAACAGCCCGATGTTATTAGTCAAATTCCAGTGGCCACACCAGTAAAATAGTTTTTAATTTACATTGTTTATATTTAAATTTCGGATAGTCATTCCCGATAGTGTGGAATGATATGCGGGATAGTAATTTATTATTGTTTATATTATGTCACGAATTTTTATTAGTAAATCGGTTAATAAAGTTGGGGAAGAAGTTTTACTTAGTGGCTTCGTGCACGTGCGCCGAAATTTAGGTAAAATGGTTTTTATTGATTTGCGCGACCGTTCAGGCCTGATGCAAGTAGTTATCGCACCCAGCAATGTTGACGAAGCATCACTTCAAGCGGCCAAAGATATGCGGCCAGAATTTGTGGTGGCAATTACCGGCAAGGTGCAAAAGCGCGATGCGGGTAGAGAAAATCCTGATCTTGCGACTGGTGGCGTAGAAATTTTAGCATCAAAAGTAGAAATTTTAAGCCAAGCTAAAACTCCACCGTTTGAAATTGAGAATGAAGATCGGCAAGCGGCGGAAGAGTTACGGCTTAAATATCGCTACCTTGATTTAAGGCACACTAGAATGGCAAAAAATATAAAATCGCGTTCGAGTATAATTCGTTTTGTAGTTGATTATTTGAATGATCACGATTTTACTTACATTCAAACACCAATGCTTTCTAAATCCACACCCGAAGGCGCGCGTGATTATTTAGTGCCTAGTCGGGTGCATAAGGGAAAGTTTTTTGCCCTACCACAAAGCCCACAGCAATATAAACAGTTGCTGATGGTAGCTGGTTTTGAAAGATATTTTCAAATTGCACCGTGTTTTCGCGATGAAGATGCGCGGGCCGATAGATCACCGGGCGAATTTTATCAAATAGATATGGAAATGTCTTTTATGTCGCAGGCAGAAATTTTGGATTTAACTGAAGATATGTTTGTAAGCATGGTAAAAAAAATATTTCCGGAGAAGCATTTTACATTTTCACCTTGGCCACGTTTAAAACACGCCGAAGTTATGGCTAAGTACGGCGTTGATAAACCGGACTTAAGGCAAGATAAAAATGACCCCAATGAACTTGCTTTTGCTTGGGTGATTGATTGGCCATTATTTAATAAACAATCCAAAGATGATTTTTTCCATGGCTCTGGTAAAAGTGAATGGGCGCCATCGCATCATATGTTT
>JBBTZY010000133.1:0-9735 GCA_038061115.1 Patescibacteria group bacterium
AGCTAATATTACCACTGCTTTTAAGTTATCCACCACACTATTTAGCGTAGAGCCACTCCAATTTGACAAGGCGAGCGCAGGGTGATAAGATGTAAACAAATAATAATCAAAAATAACAATTAAAACAATCTTCGAGGTATCAAATGCGTCCTTTAAAATATATACTAAGTTACTTATTCTTCCTTACAATAACTGGATTTATCTATCAATCAGCTCTGAGTGTACGTCAAGAAAAAGCAGTGGCAATTTTAGCCACAGCCTTTGGTAGTATGATATTACTTTATGTAGTAATATTATTTACTAATCAATTGGTGCCCAAAAAAAATATTTACGGAATTAAAATTTTCTTACTAATGGCAGGCATAGTTCCACTAGCTAATAGTGCTTTAGCAATTTTCTATATTGAATCATTAGAGAATATATGGATAGTATTACTGTTTGCAATAAACATACTTGTTATTGGTAAATATTGGATTTGGCTAATCAATAAACAAATAAAATTCAGCAATACTTTTACATTTATATTTTTTTTCTCTATTACATTTCTTGCGACTGGACTTGAATGGTTGCTATATCTAACCAGCGCGGTAGAAAAAATTCCTTGGCTTTTGCAAGTAATTTGGGATTACTTTATGTGATTACTTATCCATTTATACGTGAAATATTGATTATTAATATTTCCCAAACAATTGTATTAGCCGTGGCAAGCAATGAAAAATTACCACGTATTGTACCGCATCGCGTAATGATGATGCTAACAGGTATGTCAATAGGAATTACTCTAATAGCTTGTTATCATCTTTTATCAGAATCTGGTTACATTGATCACATGATATTTTGGTTGATTCTTCCCTTAATATTCTCATTATTTTTTTGTTGGGTCAGTTATGCCTTCATTCGAGATGACGAGAATTCAAACAATATTCCTTACTTAGCGATTTGGATGGCGGCAACAGTTATATTTAATTTATTTAATTACGCAGGTCAAAATATAATTATAGGAGCTGTAATGTCATTTATGTGGATATCATCTACTTATCTAGTGTTGAAAATGGGATCCAGTAAAGTTACTACCTAAAAAAATAAAATTAATTTGTACTTCATAACTTCCCGACGCACAATTTGTCAGCGTCGGGATTTTTTTATATAATACTTACACTAATCTTTAATATCTTCATTATGTTTGAATTACCTAAATTACCTTACGCCTACGACGCCTTAGAGCCGTATTTTGATGCTAAAACTATGGAAATACACTATAGTAAGCATCATCAAACCTATGTTACAAAGCTTAATGAGGCATTGGCTCAATCTCCAGAATTAGCTAATAAATCAATTGAATGGCTACTTACTAATCTAAATGAAGTGCCGGAAAGTATCCGTACCGCGGTACGAAATCATGGTGGTGGGCATTTTAATCACTCATTATTTTGGGAAATTATAAAGCCCACGGGCGCTAAAGAGACACAAGGTAAACTAACCGAGCAAATCAATAGCGATTTTGGTGACTTTGTGAAATTTAAAGAATCTTTCACTAAATCAGCACTAGGATTATTTGGTAGCGGTTGGGTATGGTTAACCGTTGATCAAACTAAAAAATTAGCAATTTTAAACACATCCAATCAAGATTGTCCGATTAGCCAAGGTTTAACCCCAATTTTAGGTCTTGATGTGTGGGAGCATGCTTATTATCTAAAATACCAAAATCGTCGACCAGAATATGTAGAGGCGTATTTTGAAGTAATTAACTGGACAGAAGTGGCGCATCGTTTTGATAATACAACAAATTAATGTCGACCTTACTCCAAATAAAAAATTTAAAGGTGATCGCTGGCGCAAAAAAAATAATTAACAATCTATCGTTAATTATTAAAGCCGGTGAAACGCATGTGATAATGGGCCCGAACGGCTCAGGTAAATCAACTTTAGTACAAACTATCATGGGCCACCACTCCTATACTCTAGAGCATGGTAGTGTGTGGTTGAATAATAAAAAGATTAATAATCTACCGCCCGAGCGCAGAGCCAGCGCTGGACTTTTTTTGGCTTTCCAAAATCCGCAAAGTTTAAGTGGCGTACCTATTTTAAGTTTTTTGCATTTAGCTTATAATAATTTAAATTCTAAAAAAATAAATCCTGACCAACTGCAAAAAATATTAAAACCAATTCTAATTAATTTGAATTTGAATTCAGAATTTTTAGCCCGCTCGGTGAACGATAATTTTTCCGGTGGCGAAAAAAAGAAGTTGGAGGTTTTACAATTACTATTATTTAAACCAATCCTCGCGATGCTAGATGAAACTGATTCCGGACTTGATTTAGACGCTTTAAAATCAGTGGCGCAAGGTATTAAAAAATTGCGTGATAAAACGCGGGGATTTTTAGTAATTACTCATTATCAGCGACTTTTGGACTACTTAAAACCTGATTACGTTCATATTATGATTGAAGGTCAAATCGTGGCCAGTGGGGGAATGGAGTTGGTGAAGAAGATTGATAAATATGGATATAATCATTTTAAATCCTAAATCCGAATATCGAAATCCGAAACAAATCCAAAATTATAAATTTCAATGTTTAAAACTTTTTTGAATTTTTGTCATTAGGATTTATTTAGGATTTCGAATTTAGTGCTTCGAATTTTTAAAACTGTATGTCCAACAATTATTCCACCAATACTAATAATTACCGAACTAGATACGGCTTTCGCGATGATGTCGTGCCTTTTTATTCTATTCCACCAGGACTTTCTGAAAAAGTTGTCCAGGAAATTTCTTATTTAAAAAATGAGCCATATTGGATGCTCCAGAATCGCCTACATGCTCTTCAAATTTTTAAAGCTAAAACAATGCCAACTTGGGCGCCTGATTTATCAGCTTTAAATTTTGATAAAATACAATATTATATTAAGCCGACTGAAAGAGAAGCTCAAAAATGGAGCGAAGTTCCAACCAAAATCAAAAATACTTTTAATAAATTGGGTGTACCTCAAGCTGAGCGAGAATTTTTAGCTGGGGTGGGCGCCCAATACGAATCAGAAACTATTTATCATAATTTAAAAACAGAGTGGCAAAAAATAGGCGTGATTTTTTGCGGGCTTGACGAAGCATTGCAAAAATATCCTGAATTAGTAAAAAAATATTTTGGTACAGTAGTACCGATTAGTGATAATAAAATTGCTGCCCTCAACACCGCCGTGTGGAGCGGAGGTAGTTTTGTATATGTGCCAAGTGGTGTACAAGTTACCTTACCACTCCAAGCTTATTTTCGCTTGAATGCCGCCAATATGGGGCAATTTGAACGTACTTTAATAATTGCAGAAGAGGGAAGCTATGTGCATTATGTAGAGGGTTGTTTTGTCGCTGGTGCACAAATTCGAACAATTAGCGGAGAGAAAAATATTGAGGATATACAAGCAAGTGATCAGGTGCTGACACATCAAGGTCGTTACCGCTCTGTCTATCGTACTATGCGACGTAATTACAAAGGCCTTATTTATCATATTCGCTATTATGGCGACAGTGGATATAAATTATGCGTCACTCCCGAACATCCTTTATTGGTAGTTAAACGTGAACGCTCTCATGAACGAAATAAAAAATTTTCTGCTATATGGATTTCCGCGGCCGATGTTAAGGTGGGTGACTATTTAGCCATTCCGATTCCACACCCCGAAAACCACGTTATTGACAACTACCGTACCACCGTTTCACTTGGCCGTGGCCGCCACGCCCAAATAAAACAGGAGATTATTTTACCACTTGAGCCTAATTTCTTTCGGCTGCTGGGTTACTTCTTCGCAGAAGGTCACGTGGCTAATGAACATTATCTGACTTTTTCTTTTAATACTAAAGAGAAAGAGTATATTAAGGATGTTAAAAATCTTATTCATCGTTATTTTGGTAAAAAACCTATTGCCAATAAACCTCGCCAAAATGGCCTAAGTATAGTGTTGTGTTCAACTAAAGTAGCACGATTTTTTGCCAAAGAATTTGGTTCGACAGTGTACAATAAACATGTTCCTAGTTGGGTTACAAGCGCACCAGAGGCCCAACTGGGCCAGTTGGTGAAAGGAATGTGGCGAGGCGACGGTAGTTATGATAAAAGAAAAAATATGTTTAGATATAATTCAATCTCTCGGCACCTTATCTACGCTTTCCGGGATTCTTTATTGCGTTTGGGTATTGCCGCTTCAATTAATTTACAACCACGCCATAAACCAAAACAAAATATGTATACCTGCGTAATTTCTTCACCTTGGAATACTAAATTCGGCGCGATAGTTGGATTAAAAGTGCCCAACGGGAAAAAAAGTGGTTCACCATTCCAAATTGACGATAAGTATCTTTATGTCCCAATTAAATCTATACAAGCAAAAACCGCTAATATGCCAGTATATAATTTTTCAGTTGATGAAGATGAATCATATATTGGTGAGGGTGTTATATCACACAATTGTACAGCACCAATTTACGCCGTGGATTCTTTACATGCCGCGGTAGTAGAAATTATTGCCAAACCCTATTCACGTGTGCGCTATACCACCATTCAAAACTGGTCCACCGATGTTTATAATTTAGTTACCAAACGCGCACTCGCAGCCGAAGGCGCGATTGTAGAATGGGTCGATGGTAATTTTGGCGCGAAATTAACCATGAAATATCCTTGTGTAGTAATGACTGGTCGGGGCGCGCGAGCTGATATTTTATCACTAGCGGTAGCGGGCAAAAATCAATATCAAGATGCTGGCGCTAAAGTAATTCACCTAGCACCCGATACTAGCTCAAACATAATTTCTAAATCAGTATCACACCACGGCGGGCGAACCAGTTATCGCGGTTTATTAAAAGTTACACCGCTTGCATGTGGCGTGAAATCTAAAGTCAAATGTGATGCTTTAATTTTGGATGATAAATCACGGAGTGACACTTACCCAACTATGAAAATAATGGCGAGTGATACGCAAATTGAACACGAAGCCGTGGTCTCAAAAGTAGGGGAGGATCAATTATTTTACCTGCGCTCTCGTGGGCTGTCTGAAAACGAAGCAGTGTCATTAATTGTTTCTGGTTTTATAGAACCAGTGGCCAAAGAATTACCACTGGAATATGCCCTAGAGTTAAATAAACTGATTAATTTAGAAATGGAGGGAAGTGTGGGATAAAAAATAACCCCAACCATTTTGCTGATTGGGGTTAACAATTCTTTTTTGTGGATTATTTGCTTACATCCAGGATATAGAAAAGTGGATTTGTAAGTGGCTACTAATATAAAATAGCCAAATAATAGCAGCCTCCTCCAGTAATAAAGAAAAAAATACTTTAGCGCTGTGGGGGAATTCTTTATCATCTGCGAATGCGACTGCGAATGCGCCTGCGAATGCGCCTGCGAATGCGACTGCGAATGCGCCTGCGCCTGCGAATGCGCCTGCGACTGCGAATGCGAATGCGACTGCGAATGCGACTGCGACATCACCAGTGAAATAAAATGCGATACTGTATACTAGCCAAGAAAACAGTGTCGCGATGATTTGATAACGATACAACTCTGTTTCAGGTAAAAATTTCATTTTGTTCTTTCTTCCACTGATTGTTTCCCGTGGACGGATTAAATTGTTAATGTTAATTTGTGTTTAAAATTAGTTATTTTTATATCATATTATGATAGCAAATAAGTTAAAACTTGTCAAGCTCGGATGTAAATACACCTGTAAACTACCAAATACCGGAATTTTTTCCTTTTATCATGAGGAGATACCACGAGGCGAGGCGAGATTTATTCCCCCTTTAAAAAAGGGGGTGAGGGGGATTTTTAAAATCCTCCGCCCTACGGGCACCTCCTTTAAAAAAGGAGGAATAAAACTATCCCCACCAATTGACTTTACTATACAAAAAAATTCCGATATTAAACTAAATTTTTTAATTAACAATAATAAACTTGCAAATTTTAATTTCAATTTAATTGGTAATAATTCTAAGCTAGAAGTTAATGTGGTACACCTAGGGCAAGGGGATAATAATTGTGAGCTTAATTTTAATATGCTACATCATGGCATAAATTGTCGGTCGCGCTTAAATATTCGGCGCGTACAATTTGGCAGTTCTGAAAGTGTATGTCACGCCATGATAAAAATAGATGAGAAAGCCACCGGCAGTGATGCTTATTTATCGGATAAATCATTGCTAATTGGAGATAAAAGTAAAGCCGAATCAATTCCCAGTTTAGAAATTTTAACTAATAATGTTAAGGCCTCACACGGCGCGACTATAGGTCGCTTATCAAATGAGGATATGTTTTATTTACGCAGTCGGGGATTATCGGAGAAACAAGCTAAGCAAGTTTTAATTACTGGCTTTATAAATTCTATACTGCCGCAGGGTTCGCTTGTCCAAAAACTCATTAGTGCTAAACTTAAATCGTATATTTGATTATTAAATAGTCATTGTGAGGACTCGCCGAAGAGGCGAGGACGTGGCAATCTCAACATTAAGTATTTTAGATTGCTTCGCTTGAGCTCGCAATGACGTCTGACTATGTTTGACCAAAGTAAAATCAAGGAGCAATTCCCGATTTTTAATGCCCCAATCAACAAAGATTTGGTATTTTTGGATAGTGGCGCTTCGGCCCAAAAACCAGAGCAAGTTTTAAAAGCCATGGATAATTTTTATCGCAACTATTATGCTAATATTCACCGCGGTGTTTATAAATTAGCGGAAAAAGCCAGCGCCGCTTATGAAGAGGCACGTGCCGCAGTAGCTAATTTTGTAAACGCCGAAAGTCCACACGAAATTATTTTTACCCGTGGTACCACCAGTGGGCTTAATTTATTAGCCGCTAGTTTAACAACCAATTTAACACCAAGTGACGAAATTTTATTAACTGAGTTAGAACATCACGCCAATCTCGTGCCTTGGCAACAAGCGGCCCAAAAACATAATTTAATTTTGCGTTTTATACCAGTTGATAAAAATGGACAATTAATTTTATCTGATTTAAATAAATTAATTAATTCTAAAACCAAAATTGTAAGCGTGTCAGGTATGTCTAATGTAACCGGCGAAATTACTAACCTAAAAACAATTATCAAAGCGGCACACACGGCGAGAGTATTAACAATAATAGACGCTTCACAAGCCGCCGCGCATGTGGAAATAGATGTTAAAGAATTGAATTGTGATTTCTTAGCTTTTTCTGGACATAAAATTTATGGTCCAACTGGAATTGGTGTGCTCTACGGCAAAACTGAATTATTAAATAAATTAGAACCATTTGAGTATGGTGGGGGAATGATTAATGAAGTAAGTTTTGAAAATGCCACTTGGGCCAACGTCCCTGATAAATTTGAAGCTGGCACACCACCAATAGCAGAGGTGGTAGGATTGGCCGAAGCTATAAAATTTATTACGAAAATCGGCTGGCGCGATATTCAAGACCACGAAAATAAAATTACCACTTACGGTTTAGAGCAATTAACAAAAATAAATAATCTGCGTTTAGTTGGGCCAACCGACGTAAATAAACGCGGCGCAGTTTTTTCTTTTGTGGTAGATAAAATTCACCCGCACGATTTAGCTAGTTTACTTGATGAAGTAAATATTGCGGTACGCGCTGGGCATCACTGCGCTATGCCACTTCACGCTAAATTGGGCTTAATAGCCACCACCAGAGCCAGTTTTGGCCTTTATAATACAATTGAAGATGTTGATGCACTAGTAGCGGGAATTAAACGAGCACAAGTAATATTAGGATAAGTAATCTGTCATTCCCGTGAATCCGCCAGCCGGCGGAGGGAATCTAGAACTAATTTATTTTCTACGCAATATGCTTCGAATCTAGAAGTTAGAATATAGAAGCTAGATAAGTACAGTCCAAATTCTAAATTCGAAATTCTAACTTCTAAACACTTGGTAATTTACGAGATTACCACGTCGGTCTTGAGACCTCCTCGAGAGTGACAACACTAGTTGCTTAATTCTAGCTTCTAACTTCTATGGACTTATATCAACAAAACATTCTTGATCACTATAAAAATCCGCGGAAGCGTGGGGATGTAAAAAATGCTACCCACATAGGTCGTGCCGAAAACAAATCTTGCGGTGATAGTTTAACAGTGCAACTTATAATTGACGATAAGGGGGTTGTAAAACAAGCCGGATTTACGGGCGAAGGTTGTGTATTATCTCAAGCCGCGGCCTCAATGCTACTTGAAAAAATTGTTGGACAAAAAATAAATGATTTAAAAAAAATAGATCAAAAATTTATAGTTGATCTACTTAATATTTCAGTTGGACCTAACCGCCTTAAATGTGCGCTGATGTCAGTTGAAGCGATCAAACAAGCGATTGAGAAGGATTGATTATTGTTCTCTTAAAATCGTCTACGTTAGTAAGTAATAGGAGTCAATTTATAAATTGTTTCGAATCTAGAAGCTAGAATATAGAATTTCGATAAGTACAGTACTAATTCTAGCTTCTAACTTCTATATTCTAAATTCGAGACATTTTGTATTTAATTATACTTTCTAATAACCAACAAGCTTGCCACGCCCAAAACAAAATGCCAAACATGCTCCGGTACTTCAAAATGAAAAATATCAAAAAAATTAGGAAAACTTAAGCCAAATAATATAAATATCAAACTCACTATACCAACTGTTTTTAAATAATCAACAAGATATTTAAATTCATGTTTACCAAAACTTAATTGTAACCCTACACCACCCAAAATTAAGTAAATAAAACTCTGCCACAAATCAAATTGCACAAATTGAGGAATACTACCAAGCCAAAACCCCCACAGGCCAAGTATAAATAGAACTACACTAATAAATCGTGAATACAATTTAATCATAATTTTAGTATAGCAGATTATTGTAAAATCCCAAGTTCAAAATCCCAAATCCCAATAAATATTTAAAATTTTGAAATTCTAAAAAATTCATTTGAACTTTGAACTTGGTCATTGGGATTTAAACGATTTGGAATTTATATCAACACAACTACATTAGCGTAAATCATTAAACAATGCTAAAATAATTTCATGACCAATCAAATTATTACTATCGGCGGTTCTACTTGGGATGTATTTTTAACTACCTCACAAGTCGAACTAAATACTAAAAACGGATTAAATTACCTTAGTTTTCCTTATGGCGGAAAAATTGATGCCGAGCAGGTGATTTATAATTTTGGTGGTGGCGCGGCCAATGTAGCGGTTGGATTAGCTCGATTGGGGTTCAAAACTAATATTATTAGTCGTGTAGGTGCTGATTTTCGTGGTCAAGAAGTAATAAAACACTTGCAAAGCGAAGGGGTTGGTACTACTAATTTACAAACTGACAAAAAACTGGCAACTGCTTTATCATTTATTGTTACTGGTGGCGGCCCGCATGACCACGTGGCTTTTGTGGCTCGTGGCGCTACTACGAATTTAGATATTCCGTCAATAATTAATAAAAATACTACCTGGCTTTATATTACAAGCTTGTATAGTAAGGATTGGTCTAGTAAACTACAAACATTATTTGCTAATTGTAAAAAGCAAGGGCAATCAATTTTTTGGAACCCTGGTCAAGCGCAATTACTAAAACCAAGTTTAATGAAAAAACTTTTGCCGTACGTTTCAATTTTAGATGTAAATAAAGAAGAGGCCGAGCAATTATTAAATTCCAAACCAGATAAAACTGAAAATTTATTGCCTAAGCTTCTTAAAACTGGCGTTCATTCCGCTTTGATT
>JBBTZY010000134.1:0-1623 GCA_038061115.1 Patescibacteria group bacterium
CTTATCTCAAACACATTATTGATTTCGGTCACACTTATTAATGAGCTAATGCGGATATCGGATTTTATAATCTAGAATAAAGAATTGTGATCTAATTTGTAAAACTGTGCCGCCTTGTCGTAGGGTTTGTACAAAGTCTTACTCACAATGACATTTTTGTCATTCGGATTTTGGATTTATTTCGGATTTAGTGCTTCGAATTTAGGATTTAAACCCGTTATTCTGGATGAAAATTTAATTCAGCTAATTTATTTTTTAATTCGGGAAAGTTAGTCAGAGTAGCATCTAAAGCCAAAGTCATCGTAGTTGCCGCGCGAACACTATCTAAAAGTTTTAGATCTATCAACTCTGCGAATTTTAATTTTCCCCAACCAGATTGCACTTCACCGAGAAAATCACCCGGACCGCGTTTTTTAAGATCAAATTCGGCTAAATCAAAACCATTTTGATATTTAGTAAGTGCTTGTAAACGTTTTAAAGATTGTTCTGATTGCGTATCAGTAAATAGCAAACAATAACTTTTTAACGTAGATCTACCAACACGGCCGCGGAATTGATGCAGTTGGGCAATACCAAATCGTTCAGCACCCTCAATCATCATAATCGTGGCTTCAGGTATATCGACCCCAACTTCCACTACTGAAGTACTGATTAAAATTGGTTTGGTACCATTTTTAAATTCGGCCATAATTTCGGTTTTGTCTTTAGCTTTTAAGCGGCCGTGAAGTAAGCCAATTTTAATATCAGGAAAAATTTCACGTGATAATTTTTCGTATTCCGAGGTTACAGCACGTACTCCTAGCACATCACTTTCTTCTACCAGTGGACAAATAATAAAAGCGCGGTGGCCAAGCTTAATTTCTTGTCGAATAAAATTATATGCTCCTGTACGTTTTTGGGGTGGTACAATTAAAGTAGAAATTGGTTGCCTGCCAGTAGGCATTTGTTTTATTATCGAAATATTAAGATCACCAAAAATTGTCAGAGCCAGTGAGCGTGGAATTGGTGTGGCGGAGAGTGATAAAAGATGAGGTGTAAAATTAATATCTTTAGTTAACCACTGCCTTTGTTCCACCCCAAAACGGTGTTGCTCATCAATTACCACTAAGCCCAGTTTATTAAAATGAATTTTGTCGGATAGCAGTGCATGTGTGCCAATAATAATTTTTATTTCTCCATTTTTTAATTGATTAAGTATTTTTAGTTTGGTTGATTTAGTTTCAAAATTAGTGGTTTTATGACCACGCGTTAACAAGGCACATTTTATTGGCCAATTGGCAAACAAATTGGTTAAAGTGTGAAAATGTTGTACTGCTAGTATTTCGGTTGGGGCTAGAATTACTACTTGATAGCCAGCTTGAATAGCATTAAAAGCGGCAAGGCCAGCCACAATAGTTTTACCACTACCCACTTCGCCTTGGAGTAAGCGGTGCATTGGTTGGGGCTTACCTAAATCTTGAATAATTTCCCAAGCTGATTTTTTTTGATCAGATGTGAGCGACCAAGGTAGTTCGCTTACTATTTTTTTAGTGGCAGGGGAAAATGGTATAGTTGGTGCTTTAATATTATAGTTTTGTGAGTGTGCTAGTCGTGAGGCCTAACGTAAGAAGTATAATTCCTCAA